>DASTGQ010000504.1:0-14135 GCA_035718985.1 Gemmatimonadaceae bacterium | reverse complement strand
GGGAAGTCGTATTTCGAGTCGCCCGGAGCGCTCGGCCGCTGCGACCCAGCGCCTTGCCGGACACCCACATGTCGCACGGCCCCGCGACACGTCGCGCTGCCCGGATGCGACGCCTCGGAGGTGGTCCATGCACCACGTTCGCTCGAGCGACGCGCGGGTGCCGCGCGTCTCGCAGTCGGTCATCGCTCCGCTTGCCTCTGTTGCGCTCCTCCTGCTGGCGGCGTGCAACGCCGACCGACTGAGCGAAGCCCCGCCGACACAGGCACCGTCGGCACCAGCCTACGCGTCGTCCGCGGGCGGAGCCGTGCTGGTGGTGAACGTCAGCAACGACACCACGGCACAGAACGAGACGCCCCTCGCCGTGAACCCGGTCAACGCGAACAACCTGCTCACTGGCAGCAACGAATGGAACTACAACGACGGCTGCGGAGTGAACGCGAGCCTCGACGGCGGGAAGAGCTGGACCCGCTCGTTGCCGAGCGGGTTCCTGCCCGGCGTTACGAAGTACACCAACGATCCGGCGGTCGCCGGTACCGGCGCATACGACTACGGCGGCGATCCGGCGGTCGCGTTCGGGCCGGACGGCACGGCGTACTTCGCCTGCTTCGGCTACCAGGCCACCACGCCGTACAACGTGGCGCTGCTCTTCAGCCGTTCCACTGACGGCGGCGTCACCTGGCTCGCTGGCGGGACCGCCGCACCGCTCGCGCAGGCGGCCATCTGGCAGGGCCAGGGGATCTCCAAGGGGTCTACCGGTCAGTTCCCCGATCACGAAGCCATCCACGTCGCGAAGGACGGAACGATCTACGTCACGTGGGCCCAGTTCAACGGCTACGGCTCGCACTCACCGGTCTACATCGCCACCTCCACCGATGGTGGCCGCACCTTCTCGCCGGCGCAGAAGGTCACGAGCGGATCGGTGCGCAGCGACCAGGACCAGCGCATCGTGACCGATCCACGCACCGGCACCGCCTACCTCACGTTCGACAACTCGATCCAGGGCGGCAAGGGCACAGCGATGTACGTGAGTGCGTCCACCGATCGCGGCGCCTCGTGGAGCAAGCCGATCCAGCTCGGCCAGTTCCAGAATCCCGTCTGCGTCTATCCGCCGTACTGCTTCAACATCTCGGGTGGCGCGTTCCGCGGACCGGGCTCCTATCCCGTGCCGGCGGTGGATCCGACCCGTAATCGCCTCGTCGTCGCCTACACCGACATCATCAGCGGGCGTGCGCAGATTCTCGTGACCTGGGCGGACCTCGGTGCACTCGACAAATGGTCCACGCCGCAGGTCGTCGCGCCCGGCGCCGGTGACCGCATCAACGTGGAGATGAGCATCGAGCCCGGCAGCGGTCGCATGGACCTGATGGCCAACGACCGCAGCTGGAGCGGCAACACGCTCTTCGACGTCACCTACTTCGGCAGCGCCGACGGCGGAAGCACGTGGACCGTGCAGCGCGTCACGAAGTCGAGCTGGGATCCGTCGCAGTACGGGGTGCCGAGTGGGTCGGGCGTGAGTCCGTTCATCGGCGACTACGACGGCATCGTCTCCCTCCCCACCTCCGTCGGCATGACCTGGACCGGCCCGGGCAGGACGTACGGCGCCCTGCCGACGAACCTCGAGGTGTATTTCGGGCGGGTCACGCCGTAGGTGGGTAGGTGGGTAGGTGAGGACGAATAAGGATGAGGGGTGATCGGCTCTGTCGATCACCCCCTTCCGATTTCCACTCACCTTCTCACCTACCCACCTACCCACCTACTCTCCTCCGCACCGCCGGCGCCACCACGGTCCCCAGCAGCTCGATGCTGCCCATGATCCGGTCGTGCGGCATCGTCCCCACGCTCATCTGCATCAGGAAGCGCTGGTGCCCGAACAGCTCGTGCTCCCAGAGGATCTTGTCGATCACCTGCTGCGGATCGCCGACGAACAGCGCGCCGCGTGGCGAGCACTCAGCCTCGAACTGCCGCCGCGACGGCGGCGGCCATCCGCGCTCGCGCCCGATCCGGCCCATCATCTCGGCGAACGGCGGGTACGCCTCGTCCATCGCCTGCGCCGCGCTGTCGGCGATGTAGCCGTGCGAGTTGATGCTGAGCGGAAGCGAAGCCGGATCGCGGCCGGCACGCCGCGCACTTTCCCGATAGAGCTGCGCATACGGCGCGAAGCGCTCCGGCGAGCCGCCGATGATCGCGAGCGCCATCGGGAGCCCGAGTGTCGCCGCGCGGACCACGGATTCCGGCGTGCCACCCACCGCCACCCACACCGGCAGCGGGTCCTGCACCGGCCGCGGATACACGCCCTGTCCGCTCAACGCGCTGCGGTGCCGACCGGACCACTCGATCCGGTCGCCATCACGCAGCTTCAGCAGCAGCTCCAGCTTCTCCGAGAACAGCGAGTCGTAGTCCTGGAGGTCGTAGCCGAACAGCGGGAACGACTCGATGAATGAACCCCGCCCCGCCATGATCTCCGCACGCCCGTGCGACAGCAGGTCCAGGGTGGCGAAATCCTGGAAGACGCGCACCGGGTCGTCCGAGCTGAGCACCGTGACCGCGCTCGTCAGCAGGATGCGCTTCGTGCGCATCGCGGCCGCCGCGAGCACCACCGCGGGAGATGACACCACGTAGTCGGGCCGATGATGCTCGCCGACGCCGAACACGTCGAGGCCGAGCTGGTCCGCCAGCTCCATCTCCTCCATGAGGTCCGCGAGCCGCTGCTCCGCGCTCACGAGGTGGCCGGTTCGCGCGTCAGGCGTGCGGTCGGCAAAGGTGTAGATCCCGATCTCCATGCGCTCCATCCGCTGGCGTCAGAGCGTGAACTCCAGCAGCGGACCGTCGTCCGCACCGCCCACGCGCCGTGCCTTCACGCGGAAGACGCGCTCGAGCACTGCCAGAGGAATCTCGTCGGCACGGTCTCCGTTCCACGCCACGCGCCCCCCCTCGAGGAGGACGAAGTGGTCGCCGTAACGGAAGGCGACGTTCAGGTCGTGCAGGATCGCGATCACGGTGCATCGTCCCTCGAGCAGGCCGCGCGCCACGTCCAGCAGGTGAAGCTGGTAGTGCACGTCCAGGCTGCTCGTCGGCTCGTCGAGAAAGAGGAATCGCGACTCGGCGCCCGCCGCATCGGTTTCATCCACCCAGATCTGCGCCAGCACGCGCGCGAGCTGCACCTTCTGCTGCTCTCCACCCGACAGCGTGGAGTACGCCTGACCGGCGCGATCGGTCATCCCCACGAGTGCCAACGCCGCATCCACGATCTCCCGGTCGCGCGCTGTCGCCACGCGGCCATAGTGCGGGTAACGCCCCATCATCGCCACGTCCGCCACCGGAAGCGGAAAGGCAAGCTCCACGTGCTGCGACAACACGGCGCGCTTCCGCGACAGACGCTGCGCGTCGAACCGCGCCAGCGGCACGCCGTCGTACATCACCTCCCCGGCGGTGGGCTCCACGAGCCCGGTAGCCACTCGCAGCAGCGTGGACTTGCCCGCCCCGTTGGGGCCGAGCACGACGTTGAAGCACCCCGGGCGGAAGTGCGCGCTCACGTCGTCGAGGATGAGGGTGCTCCCCGCGCGGTAGCTCACGTTCCGGAGCGCGACACCCGCAAGGGAGCTCTCATCCATAGTAACCCGCACTCCCGCGCCGCTGCTGCAGCAGCAGGATCCAGAGGAACACCGGTGCCCCCACGACGGCCGTGATGATTCCAACCGGCAGCTCCGCGGGCGCGATCACGAGTCGCGCCACCACGTCCACCACCACCATCAGCAGTGCGCCGAGCAGCGCCGAGCCCGGAATCAGGAATCCGTAGTCCGACGACCGGAGCATGCGCAGCACGTGCGGCACCACGAGCCCCACGAAGGCGATCACTCCCACCATCGCCGTCGCCGTCGCCACCATCAGCGTGTTGAGCACGAGCAGCCGGATGATCAACCGCTGCGGTTCCAGCCCGAGCAACGCCGCTTCATCCTCACCGAGCATGAGCGCGTTCAGCGCCTTTGCGTCGCGCAGGGTGAGCACGAAGCAGACGACGAACGTCACCGCCACGATCGTCGTGCCGCCCCAGTCCGCCGTCGTGAACGTGCCCAGGCTCCAGAAGGTGATGTTCCGCGCCTGCGGATCGCGCGCCACGTACGAGAGGAACCCCGTACCTGCCCCGCACACCGCGTTCACGGCGATGCCCGCCAGCAGCAGCGTGAAGACGTTCACCTTCCCGAATGTCGCCGACACGCGGTAGACGAGCATCGTCGCGCCGAACGCGCCCACGAATGCCATCAGCGGCACGGCCAGTGAGCCGAGTGGCGCCGCCAGCGCCGACGTCCCGCCACCGAGCACGAACACCAGCGACGCACCGAGCGCCGCACCCGCCGACGTGCCGGCGAGCCCCGGCTCCACGATGGGATTGCGAAACAGCCCCTGCATGATCGTGCCCGACACGCCGAGAACGGCGCCCGTGAGCGCGGAGAGCAGCACGCGCGGCAAACGCAGTTGCAGGAACACGTTCCGCCCCAGCGCGTCCGTGTCGCTCGCCGGCAGCCAGCCAAGCCACTGCGCGATGTAGCCCCCCATCTGCGCTGGGCCGAACGTGAACGCCCCGACTGCCGCCGACACGACGAGAGCCACCATGAGCAGGGCGGCGAGTACGAGCAGCGTGCCGGCGTTCCCCCGACGTGCCGCAGCGCTCACGCGCGATGGCTCACTGGCGAACCGACGACGCGCTGGCCGGGTGCAGCCAGCCAGCAACCTTGCGGATGCTCGCCGCGGTGCGCGGTCCGAAATACATCACTTCCGTCTCGTCCACGCGGTACACGCGCCCCGACTTTGCCGCCGGCGTGAGCGCCACCCCGGGTAGCGTGGCGAACTTCGCGGCGCTTCCCATCCGGTCGAAGCCCACGTCGGTCGCGATGATCACGTCCGGCGCCGCGCGGGCGATCAGCTCGGGGGTGAGCCGCATCATCCCGCCCACCGAGTCCACCGCGTTCACGCCCCCGGCCCACCCGATGATCCTGTCCGCTGCCGAGCCGCGCTTGAGCGCGAGGTAGCTGTTGTTGAGCTGTCCGAAGTGCATCACCAGCACGCGCGGCTTCGGCGCCCCGGCCCAGCGCGCCGAATCGGAGATGGCCGCGTCCATGTCGCGCTTCCACCCTGCGATCACGCTGTCCGCTGCCGCCTGTCGATTGAACCGCGCGCCGAGCTGCGCCATCAGCGCCTGCGCGCTGTCCACCGTGCTGCCGGGCGTCATCACGACCACCGGAATCCCGACCTTCCTCACCTGCTCCACCACGGCATCGGGACCGAGGTTGCCGTCCGTGAGCAGCATGGTGGGCCGCATCGAGATGATCCCCTCCGCGCTCAGCGCCCGGTGATAGCCCACCGAGGGGAGGCTGCGGATCGCCGGCGGGTAGATCGACGTGAGATCCCGGGCAACCAGCACGCTCTCGGCACCGATCTCGTACAGGTATTCGTTGATCTGCTTGGACACTCCAACCACCCGCGGGCCAGCGCGGTCGCTGCGCCCGCTGCAGCCGAGCACGAGCGATGCGAGGGTGGCGAGCGCGACCAGGCGGGCGTGCCCACGCCGCGTGCCAACGCGGCGGAGTGGTGTACCGTAGCCATTGCGAGTACGCACGACTAATAAAGGATTGACCGAGTGAGCGATATGAAGCGACCGGACCCAAGATACGGCCACACCGAAGCGTTCGCTGAGCTATCCAGGTGGTGGTGGCTGCCTCTGGTTCTCATCGCCGCCTCGCTCGTCCTGCTCCTTCTCGCGCCCCTCGTCACCAACGTCCGTCTCACCGAGCTGCGCCGCCGCGCCACGGAGTTCACCTCCCCAGCCCTCGTACGGGTGAACGACCTCCAGGCAGCCCTCGCCATCGAGACCGCAGCGCGCAGCGAGCAGGCGCGCGGAGGACGACAGTCGCCCGCCGCCGAGTCGGCTGCGCTCTCCGCGCGCGCCACCACCCTGCTGGATGAGCATCTCCTCGATTCGCTCGTCCGCCCCCTGGGTCCCGAAGCTACCGTCCACGCTGACAGCGCGCGCGCCGCCATCGCCATCTGGCAGGCTGAGGACGATGAGCTGCTCAAGGAGCTCGGCACGGGGATACTTCCGCGCGGCGATTCCCTTTCCACGGCACTCCTCAATCGCCGGTGGCAGGCGGTGCAGGCCGCGCTCGACGCTACCCAGCACCTCGAGGACGTCCTCACGGCCCGCATCACGATGGAGCGCGCCGCCATTGCGCGGCTCGAACGCATCAACGTGATCGTCCCAGCCGCGCTCGTGCCACTCGCCCTGCTGGCACTGCTGACGGTGGCCTGGCTCGCGCGGCGCACGCTCGTCCTCTCACGTGAGGCCCGGCAGGGCCGCCTCGAAGCCGAGGCGGCGATGGCCTCCAAGTCGGCGCTCATGCGTGGCGTCACCCACGACCTCAAGAACCCGATCGGCGCGGCGCTCGGCTACGCCGACCTGCTCGCCGACGGCGTGCTCGGCCCCGTGCCCGAGTCGCAGATCCAGGTGGTGTTCCGCCTGCGGCACCTGCTCGCCGCCACCCTCGAGACGGTCAACGACCTGGTGGAGCTCTCGCGCGCCGAGGAAGGCGGCCTGCGCATCGATCGTCACGAGACGGACGTCATCGCCATCGCCCGCGAGGTGGCGGACGACTACCGCGCCATGGCAACGACCGCGGGACTCACCATGGAGGTGGACGCCGACGGCGCACCACACAATATCCAGACCGATCCCGTGCGCGTCCGGCAAGTGCTCGGCAACCTCATCTCGAACGCCGTGAAGTACACTCCGTCGGGTGGCACCGTCTGCGTGCGTGCCTCCGTGGTGACCGACAAGGAGCTGGGCCGCGCAATCGCGCTCGACATCGCCGACAACGGCCCTGGCATCCCGGCCAAGCTCCGTGAACGTGTGTTCGATGAATTCTTTCGCGTGCCGGGTGGAAGCAAGGCCGACGGCGCGGGGGTAGGACTCGCCATTGCGCGGCGCGTCGCCCGCATGCTCGGCGGCGACCTCCGCGTCGGCGATACGCCGGGCGGCGGCGCGACCTTCACGCTTCTGTTGCCCATCACCCCCGCCCTGTAGGTTGGTCGGGGAATCAACGTACGGGGGCGCATGGCTGGACACGAAGGCAGTCTCACCGGTCCCGATCTCGCCGCGGGCATCGCGGCGAGCGACCTCACGCCTGGCACGTCGCTTCTCGGCCACGCGCACGGCGAACCGGTGCTCCTCGCGCGCGTCGGCGAGCAGTACTTCGCCATCGGCGCCACCTGCACCCACTACGGCGGGCCGCTCGCCGAAGGTGTGCTCGTGGGTGACACCGTGCGGTGCCCCTGGCATCACGCCTGCTTCAGCCTCCGCAACGGCGAGGCGCTGCGCGCGCCAGCCCTCTCGCCCGTGCCGTGCTATCATGTCGAGCGACGTGGTGACCAGGTCGTCGTCATGCGCAAGGAGGAACGCGACCCGCTCTCGCCCACCTACCCAGCCGGCAACCCGCCGCGCGTTGCGCTGCGGCGCGTCGTCATCGTCGGCGCCGGAGCCGCCGGCTCGGCGGCGGCGGAGATGTTGCGGCGCTGCGGCCATGAGGGCAGCATCTGTGTGGTCGACGCCGAAAAGAAGTCGCCGTACGACCGGCCGAATCTCTCCAAGGACTACCTCGCCGGCAATGCGCCTCCCGAGTGGATCCCGCTGCGGCCGGAGGGCTTCTACGCCGAGCACGGCATCACCTTCGCGCGCGCGCGCGCCACCCGACTCGACACCGCGCGGAAGTCGCTCGAGCTCGAGGGCCACGATCCCGTCGCCTACGACGCGCTGATCCTCGCCACTGGCGCCGATCCCGTCCACCTCGGGCTTCCGGGCGAGGATGACCCGCGCGTGCATTATCTCCGCTCGCTCGCCGACAGCGACGCCATCATCGCCGCCGCGAAGGACGCGAAGCGCGTCGTCGTGGTCGGGGCCAGCTTCATCGGCCTCGAAGTCGCCGCCTCGCTCCGCACGCGCGGACTCGACGTCCACGTGGTCGCTCCGGAAGCGCTTCCCCTCGAGCGCGTGCTCGGGCCGCAGCTCGGCACCTTCATCAAGTCGCTTCACGAGGAGAAGGGCGTCGTGTTCCACCTCGGTCGCAAGCCGGCTCGCGTGGAGAAGACCGCCGTCGTGCTCGACGACGGCCGCTCGATTGAGGCGGATCTCGTCGTCATCGGCGTCGGCGTGCGCCCGCGGCTCGCTCTCGCGTAGCAGGCCGGACTCGCCATGGACCGTGGCGTGACGGTGGACGAATACCTCCGCACCAGCGCGCCGGACGTCTACGCCGCGGGGGACATCGCGCGATGGCCCGATCCGCACTCCGGCCAGCGCATCCGGGTTGAACACTGGGTGGTGGCGCAGCGCATGGGCCAGACCGCCGCCCGCAACATCCTCGGCGCTCGTGAACGCTACGAGCAGGTGCCCTTCTTCTGGAGCGCCCACTACGACGTGAGCATCAACTACGTCGGCCATGCCGAGCAGTGGGACCGCATCGTCATGGATGGTGACCCCGCGAAGCGCGACGTCTCGGTGCGTTACGAGCAGGCCGGCAAGACCCTCGCGCTCGCCACCATCTTCCGCGACGACGAGAGCCTGCGCACCGAGATCGACATGGAGCGCGAGGTGGCAGGCTAGGGCTTTCGCGGCCGCGAGACGACGCCTGCCGCTGTCCGTGCGATCTGCGTCGCGCTATTTCAGTTCGAGCAGCTCGCGGAACACCTGCGCGGCGGGCCCGGGTGTCCGTCCGCGCAGGCGGAGCTCGGTGAGCATGCGGCCGAGTGCCGCTTCCCGCACCCGCACGGCGGCAATCCGGCCGAGCTTCACCTGGTCGTCCACCGCGAAGCGCGAGACGAAGGCGAGGCCGAGCCCCGCGGCCACGGCCTGCTTGATCGCTTCCGTGCTGCCGAGCTGCAACGTGACCTGAGGCGAGACGCCATGCGCCGCGAGGGCGCGCTCGGCAACCTTTCGCGTGCCGGAGCCCGGCTCGCGCACGATCATCGGCTCGCCCGCCAGCTCACGCAGCTGGATGCTCCGCTTCGACGCGAAGCGGTGCGTCGGCGGCGCGATCACCACCAGCTCGTCGTCGCGCCAGGGCACCACGTCGATCTGCGGGTGACGCACCGGTCCTTCCACGAGGGCGATGTCGAGCCGCCGCTCGAGCAGGGCGCGAGCGATGGCGCGCGTGTTCGCGCTCGCCACTCGTAGCTCCACGCGCAGGTTTGCCTTGCGGAAGCGGGCGAGGTACGGGAACAGCAGGTACGTCGCCACGGTGGTGCTCGCGCCCACGCGCAGCACGCCGCCATTCAGTCCCCGCAGCGCACGCAGCTCCTCTTCCGCGGACCGCTCAACCGCGAACAGCTCGCGCGCCCGTGCGAAGAGTGCCTCGCCGGCCGCCGTCAGCTTCGTCGCGCGCCCGGCGCGCTCGATCAGCGGCACTCCCGTCTGTCGCTCCAGCTCGCGCACGGCCTTCGAGACCGCCGGCTGGCTGAGGCGCAGCGACTCCGCCGCCCGCGTGAACCCGCCCTCCTCGGCCACCCGGGCGAACACGCGGAGGTGATGGAGGTTGAGCGACATTCCTCAAGGTAATGGATATATGAGAACAATGTCTTTGATTCATGATACGGCGGTCACTACCCTGCACGGGTGACCAACGACTTCCTGCCTCGCCTGCCCCGCCTGCTTCCCGGACTCGTCCTCGCCGGCGCCGTCAGCATCGCGTCCCTCGTCACCGCCGGCCTCGAGACGCGGCTGTTCGGGCATCCGGTCATCGAGGGGCTCGTCGTCGCCATCCTCATCGGGATGGTCGTACGCACCGCATGGGCTCCGCCGGCCAGCGCTGCGCCCGGCGTACGATTCGCCGCGAAGCAGGTGCTCGAGGTCGCTATCGTCCTCCTTGGGGCCTCGGTGGACCTGCCGCTGCTCCTTCGCTCCGGCCCGTCGCTCGCCCTCGGCATCATCCTGCTCGTCATGCTCGGCCTCGTGGCGAGCTACGGGATCGGCCGCCTGCTCGGGCTTCCGCACAAGCTGGCGGTGCTCGTCGCCTGCGGTAATTCCATCTGCGGCAACTCCGCCATCGCTGCCGTGGCCCCGGTGATCGGCGCCGAGCAGGAGCACGTCGCTTCGTCCATCGCCTTCACGGCCATCCTCGGCGTGGTCGTCGTCGTCGGGCTTCCCCTGCTCGTGCACCCGCTCGCGCTGAGCGACTATCAGTACGGCGTGATGGCGGGGCTCACCGTGTACGCCGTGCCCCAGGTGCTCGCCGCGGCCTTTCCGGTGAGCGTGCTCTCAGGACAGGTGGGAACGCTGGTGAAGCTGATGCGCGTGCTGATGCTCGGCCCGGTCGTGCTGTTCTTCGCGCTGCGGAATCCGGCGTCACGTCACGGGCATGGCGCGGCCGACGCGAAGCGCCACGCCTCGCTGACGCGCTTTGTTCCCTGGTTCATCATCGGCTTCATGCTCTTTGCCGCGCTCCGCTCGGGCGGTGTCATCCCGGCGAGCATTGCCGATCCCATGAAGACAGTCTCTACGTGGCTCACCGTCCTCGCCATGGCCGGTCTCGGGCTCGGCGTGGACCTGCGAGCCATCAGTCGCGTCGGGCGGCCCGTCGTGCTGACGGTGAGTGCATCACTGCTCGTCCTCCTCTCGCTCAGCCTCACCCTCATCCACGTGCTGGCAATCCGGTAGGGCGCTCAGCCGGCGTTCACCACCGTCAGCAGGAAGATCCCGCCATGCGTGGAGTGCACCGAGTGGGTGATGCCGCCGTCGAGGGCGAACAACGTTCCCGTCGGTAGCGTGCGCGTCGTTCCGCCTAACGCGAACTCCACCTCGCCTTCCAGCACCTGCACGGTGATCGGACCGCCGGCCTTGTGCGGGTGAAGCGCACCGCCCGGGTTCACGCCGATCAACGTGACGGTCACCCTTCCTTCCTTGATGAGCGTCTTTGCTGCGCGTTCAGGCGCATTCCGCAACTCCGCCCGCAGCATCGCGATCTCGTCGGACAACGAGAAGGTCAGCTCGGGTCCGGATACCGGATGCTTCACTGGGGTCATCCTGGTCTCGGAGGGGTGGGGTGAGTGGTCGTCGAACGCGGACGCGTCAGCCGTAGCATGGCAGCACGGCGAACACGGCGACAGTGTGCGCGAGGATGACGATCAGGAAGACTACGCTCGTCAGGACGCCGGACAGCGCCATGAACCGTGTTCGTCCCTCTCCCGTTTCCAGCGCTGCCGTACCCTGTCCGTGCTGACGGGACGCGTTCCCCGACCGCTCCTGGTGCTCGCCGCGTGTTCGGCGCCAGGCGCTCCACGACATCGCCAGCGCGGCGATGCCCAGGCCGATCGCCACGATGCTCACGACGAAGAGGATGCCGCGCATGCCGCCGGTGATCGGCGAGTGCAGCGGATAGAGCTGCGGGTAGCAGCCGTGCGACGCGACCGCCGTGTTGGCCAGCGCCTGCAGCGACCAGCCGATCGGCGCGCCGAGAAATCCGAACCACAGCGTCCACAGCGGCACGTTGCCGCGCTGCGGCGCTGGGTGTCCCGCGTTCGTCCCCGCGGTATCGAGTCGGTCAGGCGCTTGGGCGTGGGCCATGGCTACCTCAGGTGCGGCGTGACGTACAGCGTGGTGAACACGGCGAGCCAGACGGCGTCCACGAAGTGCCAGTAGAACGTGGCGTTCGTCACCGCCTCGTGCCGCGCCTGGCCGAAGTGGCCGCGGAACGCGCGCACCAGCACCACGGCCAGCATCACCAGGCCGACGAACACGTGCGCGCCGTGGAAACCGGTGATCGTGTAGAACAGCGAGCCGTACGCGTCGTGCGTGAACGACAGCTTTTCGCGTGAGTATTCCACGCCTTGCAGCACGAGGAACAGGATGCCGAGCACGAGCGCGCCCCCGATACCGAAGCGCAGGCGGCCTTCGCGGCCCCGCTCGATGCCGGTCAGCCCCCACCACGCGACCACGCTGCTCAGCAGCAGGATGCCGGTGTTGATGATCGGCAACCCCAGCGCCGGTGAATGCGCCGGCCACGGGTTCACCGACATGGACGAGAGGTAGAAGTAACTGAACAGCAGGTACACGAAGAAGCACGCTTCCGTGGTCACGACGCCCGCCATCCCCCACCACCCCACGCTGCGCCGCCCGCTCGCACCCACCGGCAGCTCGCCGAACTCGGTGTCCGTCATGCCTTTGAACGCCGTCGCCGCGTCCGGCCACAGCCAGGCGATGGCGCTCACCGCGAGCCCGATCACTCCGAGCACCGACAGCCAGTACACGGCGAACAGCAGGCCATAGGCAATCACCCCGCACGACACCGCCACGGCGAGCGGGGCATAGCTGTCCTCCGGCATCCGCATCACGGCACGCGGCTCGGCATCCAGCGGCGAGGTGGCGAACGTCTCGCGTCCGTCGTCCAGCACCGGTCCCTTGTACAGGACGGAGCGCGCCGAGCCCTCGCCAAGCCGGTCCTCCCACAGGGGATGACGGCTGCCGATCGTCGGCAGTACGGCAAAGTTGTACGGTGGCGGCGGTGATGGCGTGCTCCACTCCAGCGTGCCGGCATCCCACGGGTTCGGCCCCGCCACCGCACCGTGACGGCGGCTCTTCAGCACGTTCCACGCGAACAGCGCCACGCCGATGGCGAACAGGAACGCGCCCACCGTCTCGATCGAGTTGTACACGTCCCACCCGAGGCCGGACGGATACGTGTAGATCCGGCGTGGCATGCCGAGCATCCCGACGATGTGCATCGGGAAGAACACCAGGTTCGCGCCGATGAACAGCGTCCAGAAGTTCCACGTGCCGAGGCGTTCATCCATCAGCCGGCCCGTGAACTTCGGGAACCAGTAGTAGATGCCGGCGATGACCGGGAAGACGTTGATCCCCACCAGCACGTAATGCAGGTGCGCGACCACGAAGTACGTGTCGGTGAGCTGGAAGTCGAACGGCACGGCGGCCGTCATCACGCCGCTCACGCCGCCAATCACGAACAGCGCGATGAACCCGACCATGAACTTCATCGCCGCTGGATACCACGGTCGTCCATACCAGAGCGTGGCGAGCCAGGAGAAGACCGCCACGGCGCTCGGGATCGTGATGAAGATGCTGACGGCGCCGAAGAAGGCGAGCGCCATCGGCGGGATCCCCGTCGCGAACATGTGGTGGATCCACACGCCGAAACCCAGCACGCCCGTCGTCACCGTGGCGAGCGCCACGAACGTGTAGCCAACGAGTGGCCGCCGGCAGAACGTCGGCAGCGCGTCGGACACGATGCCCATCGCCGGCAGCACGACGATGTACACCCACGGATGGCCGAACATCCAGAACAGGTGCTGCCAGAGCAGCGGATGGCCCCCGGCGGCTGCGTCGAAGAAGTGCGCCCCGAAGCGTCGGTCGAGGAACAGCATGATCGCCGCCGCACTCAGAGCGGGCAGCGCGAAGATGTTGGCCACCGACGCCGTGAGCGTCCCCCACACGATGATCGGCAGGCGGTTGAGCGACATCCCCGGCGCCCGCGTCTTGAACAGCGTCGTCACGAAGTTGATCGACCCCACCGTGGTGGACACGGCCAGCAGGAGGATCGTCAGCGCGTAGAAGTCGATGTTCATCCCCGGGTTGTACGCGCGCGACGCGAAGGGCACGTAGTCGAACCAGCCCGCGTTCGGCATCGCGCCCAGCGGCAGGCTCGTGTAGAGGAAGATCCCCGCCACGAGGTACACCCAGTACGACAGCGCATTCAGGCGTGGATACGCCATGTCCCGCGAGCCGAGCATGAGCGGCCACAGGTAGTTGCTGAACCCGGAGAGAACCGGCGCGGCGTAGAGGAAGATCATCGTCACGCCGTGCATGCTGAACATCTGGTCGTACGTGTTCGCCGAGAGCATGTGCTCCCCGCTCACGGCGAGCTGCGAGCGCATCAGCAGCGCCTCGATCCCGCCGACGACGAGAAAGAAGATCGACGTGACGAGGTAGCGGAGGCCGATGGTCTTGTGATCCACGCTCGAGAGCGTGCCGCGCCAGCCGCGGGGAGTCTCCCACGTCTCTCTGAGCTGGACAGTGTCTACGCGATCGACGGCGGTAGCTGCCACGGTTCGGTTCCTCTGGTTCGGTCGGCGGGCCAGCCGCC
>DASTGQ010000503.1:0-6411 GCA_035718985.1 Gemmatimonadaceae bacterium | reverse complement strand
GCCATGAGCAGCGACTCGCTGTCGGTGCCAGGCACGGAGATGCTGGTGACGTGTGGCGCGCGCGGCGCACCGCGGCCGTGGATCACGGCGTCCGGGATGCGCTCGAGGAGTGCCGCCTCGAGCCGGTCGCGCAGCGCGCCCAGTCTCCGGCACTCTTCGTCGCGCTCGACGACCGTCAGCTCGGCTGCGCGCGCGAGGCCGACCGCCATCGCCACGTTCTCGGTGCCGGGCCGGCGCCCGCGGTCCTGCGACCCGCCGAAGAGCAGTGGCGACATCGGGGTGCCGCGGCGGATGAACAGCGCGCCGATCCCCTTCGGGGCGCCGATCTTGTGCCCCGAAATGGACAACAGGTCGAAGGGGGTCGCCTTCGCATCGATCGGCACCTTGCCGAACGCCTGGACCGCATCGGTGTGAAAGGTGACGCCGCGCGCGCGGGCACGCTGTGCCAGCGCCGGGATGTCCTGCATCACGCCGATCTCGTTGTTCACCCACATCACCGAGCACACAGCGGTGCCCTCGTCCACCAGCTCGTCGAACGACGCGTCGTCCAGCACGCCGTTGGAGTGCATGCGCAGCAGCCTCTCCTCGCCACCCTCGTGCGCTACCTCGTGCAGGGCACCCAGTACCGCCTTGTGCTCGATCGGCGTCGCCACCGCGGCGTTGCGCCCACTGTCGCGACGGCTGCGCCAGACGCCGATCAGCGCCATGTTGTCGGCCTCGGTGCCGCACGACGTGAAGCACAGCTCGTCCGGATAGGCCCCGAGCGTGGTCGCCAGGCGCTCTCGCGCCTCGTCGAGCGCCGCGCGAGCCTCGCGTCCCCACCGGTGCAGACTGGACGGGTTGCCGAAGCGCGGGCCGAAGAACGGCTGCATCGCCTCCAGCACCTCCGGGCGGACCGGGGTGGTCGCGGCGTGGTCGAGGTAGATGGGCTCGGGCATGCTCGAAATCTAGCGGATTCGGCCGGCGGTCGATACTCGGCGCCGGCTCGATTGACACTCACCTGCGTGGTGATTCGTATACAGGGCATGAGCGATCCGATGAACCGCCCGTACGTGCCCACTGGAAATACCGCTCCCGAGCCCGGAAGTGCCCTCGCGGAAGCCGTCGAGCAGGCCCGCGAGCATGCGATCCGCGTGCTGAGCGACGGCTTTGCCTACGACGCCCTCACGGAAGACGAGTTCGAGTGGCGGCTGGGGCAGCTCAGCCTCGCGAACAGCCCGGTGGAGGTGCAGGCACTCATCGCCGACCTGCCGACGCCTGGTGTGACGGCGCCGACCTATTCCGGGGGACCGGCGCGCAGCGAAGAACGGATCCGTGGAATCATGAGCGAGATCCGGCGCGACGGCGTGTGGCGCCTGCCACAGCGGCTCATGGTCTCCGCCGTCATGAGCAATGTCCGCCTCGACCTGCGGCAGGCGGTGATCCCGCCGGGATGCACGATCGAGGTCCGCGCCATCATGGCGAACGTGACGATCCTCGTACCGCCCGGCCTGCCGGTGGACTTCGACGTCTCACCGATCATGGGCTCGGCGCGGAACGACAGCGCACGCGTGCCGGCCGCGTTCGGCGCTCCACTCGTGCACGTGCGCGGCAGCGCGTTCATGGCCGAGGTGCGCGTGCGCATGCGTGAGGCGCGCTACCAGCGGTAACGACCGCTGGCGCTGCTATCCCGGAAGGCGGAGCAGGGCGCGAACCGGCGCCGCATCGAGTCCGGCAAGGCGTTGTGGCAGCGCAATGAGCTCGTAACGGCCAGCCGCCACGCCGCGCAGGTCGAGGTTCTCCAGCACGTAGGCGCCGCTGTCGAACAGCGCGTGATGCACGTCGAGCGTCTTGCTCTCCCGGTCATCCACAGAGGGCGCATCCACTCCCACCAGCTGCACGCCACGTCTCGCGAGCGCCGCGGCCGTCGCGGGGGAGAGAGCGGGCCACGCACCGGGAAAGCTGCCATCGGCAATCGAGCGGCCGGTGCGCAGGATGAGGCGGGTGCATCCGGCCAGTCTCGGGTCATCCTCGGCGAGGGGAAGCTCACCGGGCGCCGCGTCGCTGACGTCGAGCACGAGTGCCTCGCCGATGAACGGCGCGAGTGGCAGCGCGTCACTGGCGGGTGCGCCGTCGCGCACGTGCAGCGGCGCATCGGCGTGCGTGCCGACGTGCGGACTTCCGGCCGTATGCGAGAGGTTCACCGAATCGCCATCGGCGAGTCGGCAGGTCCAGCCGCAGGTGAACGGCGCATCGCCCGGCCACTCCGGCGTGCCGGGCCGCACGAGCACCGAGATGTCGCGGATCACGCCTCGCTGGCGGACGCGCCGTAGAACGACGCGCGCACCGACCAGAGCGCGGGGAAGAACTTCTGGTCCACCGTGCGCGAGAGGTATCTCGCGCCGAGCGTGCCTCCCGTGCCGCCAGTGAGCGGACCGAGCACGCGTTCGACCAGCTGCACGTGGCGGAAGCGCCAGAGCCCGAACTGCTGCTCGTACTCGAGCAGCGCCTCGGCGAGAAAGAACAGGACGCTGGGTCGGCGGCCCGTGTAGAGCACCTCGAGGCTGGCTCCCTGCCGCTTCACCAGCGCGAGGAAGAGCTCCTGGAGCGTCGGCCGCGCGAGCGCCTCGCGAACGAGGGACGGGATCTCGCCGTGTTCCTGCAGCACGTTGATGAAGTGCGGCTCGCGCAGCCCCGACACCGCCTCGATGGCGCGGAACTGGATGCTCTGCGATCCGCTCGAGGTGCCGAGGTAACCGCGAAACTGCGCGAAGTGCTGCGGCGGGAGCGTCTCCAGCGCCGACAGCTGCCCCGAGACGATGCGCATGAGCGCATTGATCCGCTCGACGCGGAAGAGGGCGAACTCCGCCTCGAACTTCGTCAGCGCGTCGATGAGCAGGTCGAGCTCGTGCAGAATGACGCGGAACCAGAGCTCACTCGACTGGTGGACGACAATGAACAGCAGCTCGTCGGGGTTGTCGGAGCGCGGGCGCTGGAGCTGGAGCAGCTCGGTGAGCGCGAGGTACGAGCCGTAGTTGACGGAGTCGGCGCCGTCGGCGGCGTGAGCGGTCAAAAGGTGGCGACCTCCAGCGCGGCGACGTCGTCGACGCGCATCATCTCGGTGGTGAAGAACGGCTCGCCGTAGCGCGCACGAATCAGGGCGCCATAGTACGCCGCGTAGTGCGTCACGACGTCGTAGAGCGGCTCGCCGGTGGGATAGACCTCGCCCGCCTGGATGGCGCCATCGAACTGCGACCCGTAACAGCGCACTGCTTCCATCTTTCGCTCGAAGTCCTCGCTGATGTCCACCACGAAGGTGGGGCGCACGAAATCCTGCCGGTACGCGAGACAGTGCAGGATCTTGTGCGGGCGATGCTTCGGCACGTCCGGGGCGACCTTGGCGAGTCCGGCGACGAAGCAGGCGTCGCGGACGAGCTGCGCGGCGATGCGGTGGTCCGGGTGGCGGCCCTCGAGCGCTGGCGCGATGACGACGCGCGGTCGGAAGCGGCGGATGGCACGCGCCAGCAGCTCGCGCGTGGCGGGAGTGTTTTCGATGCCGGCGTCCGGAAGCCCGAGGGTCTCTCTCGCCGCGCAGCCGAGAATCTCGGCAGCGCGAGACGCTTCCTCGGCACGGAGCGCTGCCGAGCCTCTCGTGCCCATCTCGCCCTGGGTGAGGTCGATGATGGCGGTGCGCTGCCCACGTCGCGCCGCCCCGATGAGCGTACCGCCGCAGGTCAGCTCGACATCGTCACGGTGCGCCGCGATGGCGAGGATGGCGACGGGATCGGGATTCATGGGCATGAATATACGGCGCAGACGCGGTGCCGGGCGACGGACGGCGTATGCGATTGCCGGTTCGTCAGCATGTCGGTTCCTCCGTTCACGGCGTGCCTCGGAACGCTCACGCCTCCCGAGGCACGCCGTGAACCGATAGGCCGATGGACCGACGAACCGCCCTACTCGTACCGCAGCGCCGTCACTGGGTCCAGGCGTGCCGCGCGCATGGCGGGGAGCATGCCGAAGAGGATGCCCGTGACCGCGCTGATGCCCAGAGCCGCGGCCACGCTCCCCCACGACGTCGAGGCAGGAATCGAGGGCCATGCTGTTCGTACGCCGATCGCGACGAGGATGCCGAGGAGCAGCCCGATGGAGGCGCCGATGCCGGTGAGGGTCACGGCCTCGACGAGGAACTGCCAGAGGATCGTCCATCGGGTGGCGCCGAGCGCCTTGCGCACGCCGATCTCCCGCGTGCGCTCGGTGACGGAGATCATCATGATGGCCACCACGCCCACCCCGCCGACGAGCAGGCCGACGGACGACAGCGCGAGGCCGACGACGAAGAAGGTGCCGAACAGCTTCTGGTAGATGCCCCACAACCGGTCCTGCGTGACGATGTCGAAGTTGTTCGGCGCTCCGGGACGCAGCCCGCGCTTGCCGCGCAGCGCCGCAGTGACGTCGTCCACGGCCTCCTCCACCGTCACGCCGGCATGCGGCTTCACGATGAGGTTGTTGCCGCGCATCCAGAGGTTGAGGTGGCGGCGTGCGCTCTCGAAGGGGACGATGGCCTTCGGGGAGTCGCCGCCGCCGGCGGACGTCGGCGTACCCATGGGGCTCGCCGTGTAGTGGTAGAAGCCGATGACGGTGAACTCCACGTCGTCGATGCGGATCACCTTGCCGATCGGGTCCGACGTGCCGAAGAGCTGCTCCGCGAGCTTGTCGTTCACGAGCACGACCTTGGCCCCCGTAGCGTTCTCGGCGTAGGTGAAGCTGCGGCCAGGATAGATGTCGCCGCCGTCGATCTCGGTCCAGTTGGCCGTGTAGGCCTCGAGTCCGGCGTTGCGGATGTTCTTGTCCTTGTAGCGGAAGCTGGCGCCCGTGCCCACATGGGCCGTCACGGCGCGAATGGTGGGCAGCCGCTCGATCGTCGCCACCTCGTCCATCGTGATGGCCGGGTTGCGACGCTCGGGGCACGTCTCGTCGGTACCGTCGCAGACGTTGAAGCCGCCGATGGGGCGCCGGTACACGAAGAAGGACGTCGGTCCCGCCGCCTCGATGTCGCGGCGGAACGATTCGTTGATGCCACGCACCACCGACGACATGGCGACGACGACGAACACGCCGAGGGCGACGCCCATGATGGTGAGGCCGGCGCGCACCCTGTTCGCGCGCAACGCATCGAGCGCGATGCCGATGCCCTCGAATGCCATGGAGAACGGAGTCAGGAATCGCATCGGCCTACTCCGCGCGGAGCGCTTCGATGGGATCGAGTCGCGCCGCGCGGCGGGCGGGATACACGCCGGATGCGATTCCGACGACGGTCCCCAGCAGCGTGGCGACGACCAATGACCACGGTGCGACCGCGGCGGGCAGCGGCGTGTTCCAGGAGATCACCTTGGCGCCGAGAATCCCGAGCGCGATGCCGAGGATGGCGCCGAGCGTGCTGAGCGTGGCGCTCTCGACGAGGAACTGCCGCAGGATGTCCTTCCGCCGCGCGCCGAGCGACTTGCGGATGCCGATCTCGCGCGTCCGCTCGGCGACGGCGACGAGCATGATGTTCATGATCACCAGGCCGCCGACGACGAGTCCGATGGCGGGGAGCGCGGTACCCGCGATGGTCATCACGCTCTTGACCTTCTCGAAGGAAGCGAGCGCCGACGCGGACGTCTCCATGACGAAGTTGTCGGGAGTGCCGGGACGCAGGCGGCGATGGCCTCGCAGGATCTCGCGGGTCGCCTCCATGGCGTCGTTCATCATGACCTCGTTCGGCGCCTGCACGAGGAGTCCATCGATGTCACCGCGCGGATTCGTGAGGCGGTGCAGGGGCGAGTTGAAGGGCGCGATGGCCAGCTTGTCGAGCGAGATGCCGAACAGGTTGCCCTGGTGCTCGATCACGCCGATGACCTGGTACGGGATGCCACCGATGCGCAGCTCGCGGCCGACGGGATTGAGGCCGACGAAGAAGTACTTCGCCACCTCGTCGCCGATGACGACGACGGGCGCGCCGAGCTGTGCCTCCTGCTGCGTGAAGACGCGGCCGGAGGTGAGGTTGTAGTTCTTGATGGTGAAGTAGTCGCCCTCCACCGCGTGAGCTTCCACCTGGCGCGGACGGGCATAGGGGGTGGAGGCATACACGTTGTTCTGGCTCTCCACGGCGTAACGCGTGCCGGTGGGCAGCGCGTCGCGGATGATGTCCACCTCCGCATGGTAGACGCGCGGGCGGCGCTGCCACTCCCGCCACTCTTCCTCGGTGACGTTGTTGCCGAACCACGGAAAGCGGCGCAGGGTGAAGGTGTTCGCGCCAAGGATGCGACCGGCGAAATCGTCCTCCATGTACTTGCCCATGCCGGTGACGATGGAGACGACGGCAATGAGGAACATCACGCCGATCATCACGCCGAGCAGGGTGAAGAAGCTCTTGAGCTTCTGGACGCG
>DASTGQ010000502.1:0-3809 GCA_035718985.1 Gemmatimonadaceae bacterium | reverse complement strand
GACGACTTCATCGCCGCGGCAGAGTACCTCGTGAAGCAGAAGTACACCTCGCCGGCGAAGCTGGGCATCAGCGGCGCCTCCAACGGCGGCCTCCTCATCGGCGCAGTGATGGAGCAGCGCCCAGACCTCTTCGCCGTCGCGCTCCCCGCCGTGGGCGTGATGGACATGCTGCGCTACCAGAAGTTCACCGGCGGCGCGGCGTGGGCCACCGAGTATGGCTCGTCGGACGACAGCACCGCGTTCCCCTACCTGCGTGCCTACTCGCCGCTGCACAACATCAGGGCCGGCACGTGCTATCCCGCCACGCTCGTGACGACGGCCGACCACGACGATCGTGTGGTCCCGAGCCATTCGTTCAAGTTCACCGCCGCGCTGCAGAAGGCGCAGGGGTGCGCCAACCCGGTGCTCATCCGCGTCGAGACCGGCGGCAGCCACGGCTACCGCCCCACCGACAAGCGCATCGCCGAGCTGGCCGATGAATGGGCCTTTGCGGCGGCGCAGATGGGGGTGAAGCCATAGGAGCAGGAGGACCGAAGGACCGGAGGACCGGAGGACCGGAGGACCGGAACTGCGAAGGGCACACCGAATCATGCGCGGTGTGCCCTTTCGGTCCATCGGTCCATCGGTCCATCGGTCATCCTTCATGCACCGGCCTCCGCCTCCACTTCCACCGCGCCCCAATCGCGAGCACCACGGCCAGAACGCACAACTCCACGTACACCTTCTCCCCGTCCAGGTAATCGATCGACCGGTCGCGCAGCGCGGGATCGGTGAAGATCGAGTGGATGGCGTACAGCGGAAAGAGCGCGTACGTCGTGAAGTGCAGCGCCTTCCACCGGCGACGGCCGAGGTCGAACCGGTAGTACGACGTGACCAACACGATGATCAGCAGGTACACGGCGATCGCGCCGAGCGTGTTGATCCATGGCTGCTTCGGCGCATTCACCGGATAGAACAGGTCGATCACGGCGAACTGGACCCGGCTCGGCAGGAGCAGCAGCACCGGGTGAATCAGCGAGACGACGAGCGCTGTCCAGCCGGTGACGTTGTGGATCTTGACCGTGTTGATCCGGCGGTGCGGCCAGTGACGTACCGGATTGTAGTGCCGCGCGAGCAGGAGGCCGAGGAGGATATTGGCCGTGAGCAGGCCGATGGCCCCGAGGCCAGCGTAGTTGGACAGTTCGATGGGATCCAGGCGTGCAGCTCCAGGTTCGTGGTCATGCGCGCAGCCCCGCGCTTCCAGACGTACGGCGTACGCGGGAGTAGCGTTGACCGGCCTCGCGAGTCGCGAGCCGCGCGGCGAGCGCGGCCGCGCCGTCCGAGAATCCTAGTGCAGGTGGAGCGTCGCTGGGAGGATGCACGCGGCGAACCCGCCGTAGCAGGCGTGGAACTCCCGCGCCGGGAGCGCGTCGTGGACGAGTACCGCCAGCGCCGCGCGCTCGGACACGAGGTGCACGTGCTCCCGCTGGCCCTTCATGCGCAGCAGTTCACGTCCCTCCACGCAGTCGAAGCGGCAGATGGCGGTCTCGACGTCGTCGCGGGTGTTCCACACGTCGATCGCCAGCTCGGGCATGTGGATGGCGTCCGCCAGCGCCCGCTCGGTGGTGGCGGCCAGCTGGCGCGGGCACGCCATCGCGGCGTCCCGCCACGTCAGGAGCGGGAGCAGCAGCAGTCGATCGACGAAGGTGAGGGTTTCCGCGTCCCGCATCATCGCGCCCCCTCAGAGCTTGATCAGCATCGCGAGGTTCACCCGGGATTCCGCGCGCCTGAGGTCGGGCGCGAAGCCGGGCACGAACGAACCCGCTGGCCCGGTGTTCCCGCCCGGGGGCGTCACCCCTCCCGCACCGGCGAAGTACGGGACGTTCGCTTCCCGATGATTCAGCTCGACGCGGAACGTGGTGAACTGGTCCGGCATGTAGTCGAACGTCAGCGAAGCGTCCCAGGCACGAAACGCGTCGCCCGGGTTCGTCGTGAAGTACGGCGTGCCCGACAGCGCCGTCGCGCCGTTCACCGGCGGCATCAGTACGAGGTATCGCCCGGGGTTGGTCATCGCGCCTCCACCCACCGTGACTCCGAACAGGTCGTGCAGAAACCAGTCGCGGTTGTAGACCATGGCGCCAAGGAAGTACTGGGCGGGATGCGCGCTCGACCCGCCAGTGCAGCTCACGCCGCCGCCGCGTTCGCACCCGGCGTCCGCCGTGATCGAGAGCGCGCCACGATCGATGAAGCTCGCCGGTCGCTCACGGTACTTCACCTGCAGGCTGTTGTCGCTGTGTACCCGCCACCGATCGGGAATGCCAAGCCAGTCGTGCCCGTAGTACGAGTTCGAGAGCAGCGACAGCGCACCGGTGGGACGCCAGAGCACCTGCAGCCCGACGCCCGGCGCTTCGTTGAACATTCCGTACGACTGCCACCCATTCACCAGCCACGGCTCGATCTTCAGGTGATCGCTCGTGAACAGCTGCAGCCGGATCCCGTTGAAGAACCAGGGCGTATTCGACGAGACGTACGACGGCTGGTACGCCCAGTTGTCGAAGTTGTAGTAGCTGAACAGCCCGACATACGACATGAAGATGCCGGCGTCGAGGTTGATACCGTGGAGCGCGCACCAGTGCCGACCCCCGTAAGCCTCCGACACGTAGCGGTACGCGTCGGCGAGGTCCCACTGGCCACGACCGGTGCTCGCATCGTTTCTCGGCGTCATTGTGGAGTACATCCCGAACTGCGTCATCAGGCGGCCACGCACTTGGCCGTACTGGATGTCCCCGCCGATGCCGAGCTGCTGGAGCTGGATCTCTTCCGTGCGTCCGCTCTCCGACGTGCCGACGAGGGTGTGATCCTTCGGGTGGTTGAAGGCCGCGATGTAGCTGACGTCCGCCCGGAACTCCCCGGTGACGTGCGTCGTCGCCAGCGGCGAGATGCTCGTGCGGGGTGTGCCATTCAGCCAGGTGAAGTCGGCAAAGGAGAATGGCGAATGGTCCACCTTCGTGCTGTCCCCGCACGCGCCCTGCGCCAGGAGGCGCGGAGCCCCGCCGGCCAGCAGCCCTGCGATCGTTGCGGCAGCGACAGAGCGGACGTTCATGGCGTCGGCGCTCCCGCGCCGGCCGGCGCATGCAGAGATTCGCCCGCCGTCTTCGTCAGCGCCGGCTCGTCCATCTCCTCGTCGTGGCCGACGAGGTCTCGCAGCCGGTACGCATGGCCCAGCAGGTACGGCACCGCCGTCACCACCACGTTCGGCCGGAACAGGAACGCCGTGCGGATGTACAACGCCGTCTTGTTGTGCAGCAGGTGCTCCCACCACCGCTTCGGCACCACTTCCGGCACCACGATCGTCACGAGCTCGCCCGGCATCACCATGCGGAGGTTGTCCACGTACTCCACCAGCGGCCGCAGGATCGAGCGGTACGGCGACTTCACCACCTCGAGCGGGATGCCGATGTCCCACGCCTCCCATTCGGCCTGCATGCGTGGCGTGTCCGTGCTGTCCACTTCGACGTAAACCGCGATCACCTCGTCGGAGATCGTCGTCGCGTACACCAGCGCCCCCGCCGTCGCCTTCGTGATCCCGTTCACGGGAACGATCACTGTGTGGTGCAGCGGCGTGATCGGGCTCTGCCCGAGGAACCGGATCTCCTCGGCAAACGTCGCGTAGTGCGCGTGGATCTTCTTCAACAGCAGGATGATGAGCGGGATGATCGCCACGACGATCCATCCGCCGGAGGTGAACTTCGTCACCACCTGGATCAGCGAGACCAGCGCCGTCGCCACGGCGCCCACGCCGTTCAGCACGGCCTTCCAGCGCCAGCCCT
>DASTGQ010000501.1:0-11572 GCA_035718985.1 Gemmatimonadaceae bacterium | reverse complement strand
ACGACGAAATGGCTCGCCTCTACCTCGGCCCGACGCTCGCTGCCCGCCTTCGCGCGCGCTTCACAGCCGAACACGCCGCGTCGGTGACGGCATGAAGCCCGGCCTCTCCCAGCACACCCAGCTCAAGCAGGAGCTGAAGATCAATCCACGCCTCTACCAGGCGATGGATCTGCTCTACATGCCCCTGCTCGATCTCCAGCAGCACCTCAAGCAGGAGCTCCTCAACAATCCGTTCCTCGACATGATCGAGCCGGAGGAGGAGGACGAGGAGGAGGGCGAGACCCAGCAGGAAGAGGCGACGGCGGAAACGGAAGCCGAGAAGGAAGAGAAGGGTGAGATCGACTGGGAGGAGATCCTGCTCGATGGCTTCGACGCTGGTGGACGACGCGAGGAGCACGAGGAGCGCGAGTACTACGAGCCCGTCACCGTCGACACGCGCGACCTGTCCGACCACCTGCGCGACCAGGTCAGCCTGCTCGACCTGAGTGGCCGGCAGATGTACCTCGCCGACGAGTTCATCGGCAACATCAACGAGGATGGCTACCTCGCCTGCGGCCTCGAGAAGATCGTCGAGGGCGCGAACGAGAGCGTGACCAAGGCCGCCGAGGCCGCCGAGCGCGACACGGACGACCTGCCGCTCTACACGATGGGCGAGGCGGAGGAGATGCTGGCGATCATCCAGAGCCTCGATCCGCCGGGCGTCGGTGCGCGCGATCTGCGCGAGTGCCTCATGCTCCAGCTCCGCGAAGCGGGCCTCGAGCACTCCGTGCCCTACCGCCTCGTGCGCGACTGCTTCGACGAGCTGATTGCCCACCGCTGGAGCGAGATCTCCAAGCGGTTCGGCATCAGCCCGGTGGATGTGCAGAAGGCCGCCGACGAGATCGCCAAGCTCGATCCCAAGCCCGGCCTCGTGTACAGCGACGCCAGCGACAACTACATCATCCCGGATCTCATCGTCGACAAGATCGACGGCAAGTACCACGTCTTCCTCAACGACGCCAACCTGCCGCGCCTCAAGCTCAGCAAGGCGTATCAGGAGATTGCGCGCGACAAGAAGAAGTTCGAGGGAGAGAACAAGGAGTTCATCTCCAACAAGCTCAACTCCGCCAACTGGATGATCCAGGCCATCGAGCAGCGTCGCCAGACCATGCTCAAGGTCATGAACTACATCGTCGAGCGGCAGCGCGAGTTCTTCGAGAAGGGCGTGCAGTTCCTCAAGCCGCTCACGCTGCGCGAGGTGGCGGAGGTCATCAACATGCACGAGAGCACCGTGAGCCGGGTGACGAACGAGAAGTTCGTGCAGACCCCGCGCGGTGTGCTTCCGCTCAAGTTCTTCTTTTCGTCCGGACTTTCCACTACGGCGGGCGAGGACGTCTCTGCGCGCGGCATCAAGGCACAGATCCAGAAGCTCGTCGCGGACGAAGATCCCAAGCACCCGCTGACGGATCAGGCCATCGTGAACATCCTCAAGGAAACGGGCGTGCAGATCGCTCGTCGAACCGTGGCCAAGTACCGGGACCAGCTCGGCGTGCTCTCGGCGCGGATGCGCAAGCGCGTATGACCGGCGAGCGCCGCGAATCGCTCGTGGCGTATGCTCCCCTCGCCGAGCCCCGGCGCGCGGACGTGTCGGTGCTCGTGCCGGCGAAGGACGAAGCGGAGAACCTTCCCCTCTTCATGCAGCTCGCCGCGGAGGCGTTCGCCGCGGATCCGGGTGTCGCCTATGAGGTCGTCGTCGTCGACGACGGCTCAGTGGACGACACCTGGGAAGTCCTGCAACAGCTGCGATTGCAGTATCCCTTCCTGAAGGCCGTGCGCCACCGCGCGAGGCGTGGTATCGCCGACGCGCTCCGCACTGGCTATCTCAGCTCGAGCGGCGCGGTCCTCGTCTTCTATCCCGCCGACCTGCAGTTCAAGCCGGAAGACATTCCTCGGCTCGTCGCGCCCATCCTGGCCGACTCCGCCGACATGGTGACCGGTTTCAAGGAAGGGAAGTACGAGAAGGCATTCGTGTCGGGCATCTACAACCGCCTTAGCCGAACGCTCTTCCATGTGCCCGTGCGCGACCTCAACTCCGTGAAGGCGTACCGGCGCGAGATCATGGACGGCCTGCCCGTGCGCCCCGACTGGCATCGCTACATGATCGTGCTCGCCGCGGCGGAAGGGTATACCGTGACGGAGATCCCCGTCCCGCTCTACCCACGGCACGCCGGAAAATCAAAGTTTGGCCTGTCGCGCATTCCCGTCGGCGTGCTCGACATGCTGTCTGTGTGGTTCGAGCTCCGCTTCGGCAAGAAGCCGCTGCTCCTGTTCGGCATGCTGGGCGCGGGATTGTTCGCGCTTGGCTTGCTCGCCGGCATCGTGGCGCTCGTCGTGTTGCTCGTGGCCGGTGAGGGTGTGCGGTCGGTGTGGACGGTCATCCAGACGTGCCTCATCCTCGGCAGCGTGCTGTTCGCGACCGGCCTTCTCGGGGAGCAGATCGCCGGGCAGCGAGCCGAGCTGCGCGAGCTCCGCCGTCAACTCGACGAGGTGCGGGCCGCCGATCGCTCCGACGCGTAAGCCCAACGCATGCGCGTCCTTTTCCTCACGCACTCGTTCCCGCGCTATCTCGGGGACGCCGCCGGCGCCTTCATCCTGCGACTCGCCACCGGATTGGCGCGCGAAGGCGTCCAGGTGCAGGTCGTCGCTCCCGCCACGATCACCGCGCCACCGCATGACGTCATCGAGGGAATACCCGTTTCGCGCTTTCGCTACGCGCCACGCACGCTCGAGACGCTGGCCTATGAGGGGAACATGGCGTCGCAGGTGCAGGCATCGTGGGGCGCGCGCGTTGGCCTCGTCGGGCTGCTCGGCGCCGAACTCGGCGCGGCCCTGGACGAGCTGCGGCGTGGCTCATTCGGCGTGGTGCATGCGCACTGGTGGTTTCCCAACGGCGTCGCCGGCGCGGCAGCCAGTCGGTGGTATCGCGTTCCGCTCGTGACGACGCTGCACGGCTCCGACGTGCGGCTCGGCCGCGCGATCGGGCCGGCGCGACCGGCGATGCGTCAGGTTCTTCGACGTTCGGCGCGCGTGACCGCCGTCTCGAGCTGGCTCGCCGCCGAGGCGCGGTCCGTCGCCGGCGGAGAGCTACCGATGGTGGCGCCGATGCCCGTGGACACGGAGCGCTTTACCGCGGATCCTGCCGTTCGGCGCGGCGATGCGCTGCTCTTCGTCGGCCGCCTGACGAAGCAGAAGGGTGTCGACGTGCTGCTGCGAGCCCTTGCCCAGCTCCCGCCCGACCTGCGACTCGACATCGTCGGAGAGGGTGAGGAACGGGGCGCGCTGGAGAGGCTCGCTGATTCACTCGGTCTCGAGGCGCGCGTCCGATGGCATGGTGCCAGGCTTGGGCGTGATCTTCCGGCGTTCTACCGTCGCGCCGCCGCTCTCGTGGTGCCGTCAGCCGAGGAAGGCCTCGGCCTCGTAGCCGTCGAGGCGCAGCTCTGCGCGACACCGGTCATCGCGTTCGCGTCTGGAGGCGTCGTGGACGTCGTGCGTGACGAGGAGACTGGCCTCCTCGTCGCGGAACGCACGCCGGAGGCCTTGGCGGCCGCAATTTCCCGACTGTCTGCGCGGCCCGACCGCGGGGCAGCGCTCGGCCAGTGTGCGGCGGGCTCCGCTCGTGAACTCTTCTCTCCGGCGCACGTCGCGCGTCGCTATATCGCCATCTACCAGCAAGCCATTGCGAGCTCGGTTCGATAAAAGGACGCTGTTCCATTACCTCGGTTGGCTCCTCGCTGCCGTGGTAGTGGTGGTCGTCGGTCGAGGCATGTCGCGGGATTTACTGGCGCTCCGGTCGCACCCACTCGCGCGTGCGCCCCGTTGGGGGCTCATCATTCTGTCCGGCGCCGTCTTCATGTCGGGTCACGCGGTGCTCGTGCAGACCTGGCTGAGCATGCTCGCGTGCTGGGACGCACGCTTGCGCTTCTGGCAGGCGGCGCGCGTATGGAGCGTCTCCAACCTTGCACGCTACCTGCCCGGCAAGATCTGGAACATCGGGGCGATGGGCGCGATGTCCCGGGGGCTGGGAGTGTCGCCTGTCGCTGCGTCAGGCTCGGCCATCCTGAGCACCCTCGTCAATCTGCTCGCCGGCTTCGTGGTCGCGGTGATTTCCGGCCGATCGCTCCTCGAACAGGCTTCGCACGGCCGGAGTGCGATCGCGATGCTCGTCGTGGCGGCGGCGACACTGGTCTTGTTGCTGGCGCCGGTGCTCGTGCCTCGCGTCGCGCCCTTCCTCGGTCGGATGATCGGACGACCGGTGCAGGCATCGCTGCCCACGCGCGCCGTGGTCTACGCGATGATCGGCAACCTCATCGCGTGGATGCTCTACGGCGCCGCGTTCCAGCTGTTCGTGCGCGGACTGCTCGGTCCGACGACTGGCGGCTACGCCGAGTATCTGGCAGCTTATACGATCTCCTATCTCGTCGGTTATCTTGCCCTCTTCGCGCCGGCTGGCATCGGTGTGCGCGAAGGCGCCATGGTGACCGTACTCACCTACGCTGGACTGGCCACGTCGCCCCAGGCAGCGCTCGTCGCGCTGACGTCCCGCGTCTGGCTCACGCTGCTGGAAGTCGTTCCCGGTTTCGCATTCTGGATGCATGCGGCGGTGAACCGTCGCCCACCGACTCGCGACCCTTCGGATGTCCCGACCTGACAGAACTTCCGCGGCGCCCCCCTCTCCGGCGCCGCGCTTCGCAGCAGGATGGGCCGCGCTCGCCTACGCGATCGCCACGCTGACCGTGGCCTGGCCTGCGCTGCTTGGCCGCTTCCTCGTCAATCCGCACAGCGACCAGTACATCGCTGGCTACGCGTTCCGCGACTTCGCCGCGCAGTCGCTTCGCGCGGGGCAGGGAATCCCGCAGTGGAATCCCTACCTGTTCGGGGGCCTGCCGTATGTCGCCGCCATGCACGGCGACATCTTCTATCCCACGGCGCTCCTGCGAGTGATCCTGCCGACGGATGTGGCCATGACGTGGGGCTTCGTCATCCATCTTTTTCTCGCCGGCCTGTTCACATACGGTTTCCTGCGGGCCTGGGGCCTGGGATTCTTCCCCTCGCTCGTGGGGGGAATGGCGTACCTGCTCGGCGGACCGATCGCGTCCTACGCCTCGCCGGGTCACGACGGGAAGCTGTTTGTCAGCGCGCTGCTGCCCCTCGGGCTCTGGCTCCTGGTGCGCGGCATCCGGGACGGCCGGCACTGGGCGTGGGGAGCGTTCGCCATCACGGTGGGCCTCGCGGTGCTCAGCCCGCATCCCCAGCTCCTCCAGTACTTCCTGCTCACGTGCGGCGCGTTTGCGCTCTTCCTCGCGCTCGGGCCCGATGCGAATGGCGTGCGGCTCGATCGGCGCACTGCGGTTCGTCGTCTCGCCTACGCCCTCGGCGCGGTCGTAATCGGCATGGCCATCGGAGCCATCCAGTTCGCGCCCGTGCGGGAGTACGTGCCGTACTCGCCTCGCGCAGGTGGACGCGACTACGCCTATGCCACGAGCTACTCCTTCCCGCTGATAGAGCTCTTCAACCTGTACCTGCCGCAGTTCACCGGTATCCTGGACCGCTACTGGGGGCCCAACGGCATCCACCTTCACAGCGAGTACCTGGGCGGCTCCGTGCTGCTCCTCGCATCGGCGGCCTTCGGCGGTGATGCTCGCCGCCGCTTCCGCCGGTTCTGGATCGGCGTTGCTGTCGTGTCCTTCCTCTGGATGCTGGGCGGGAGCACGCCGTTCTTCCACCTCGTCTATGCGCTCGTCCCGGGCACGAAATTCTTCCGCGCGCCGAGCACCATCATCTACGTGTTCGCGTTCGCCGTCAGCATCTTCGCGGCGCTCGGCACCGAACGCCTGCTTGAGGGAGCGCTGTCGCGCCGCTTCCTGTTCGGGTGGTTCGCCGCGGCTGGCGTGGTGGCACTGCTGGCGTCGGTGGGCGTGGTGGGCGCCATGGCCGAGGCAGGTGCCCGCGCCTCCGGCGTGACGCTCGCGCTGGCGCAGGGAATCGACCCGCAATATGCGCCCCAGGTTGCGGACCAGTTTGCATCACGCGCCAACGCGAACGCTGCGGAGCTCATCCTCGGTGCGTGGCGGAGCTTCCTGTTCGTCGCTCTTGCCGTGGCCGCGCTCCTCTGGTACGCGCGCGGACGCGTCAGCGCGGCAATGGTCGGCGCGGTACTGGCAGTTATCGTCGCCGTGGATCTCTGGAGCGTGGAGCGTGACTACTGGCTCTTCTCGGCTCCAGCCCGAGAGCTGTTCGCCAGTGATCCGGCCATCGAGCTCCTGAAGCGCGAGCCCCAGCCGGGCCGAGTGGTAGTCTTCGCGCAGAGCGACACTGGCATCGTCGCGTCCGACCCCTACTTCGGGACCGACAGCCATGGCCGCGGGACTGGACTGATGGTCCACCGCATTCGGTCCGTTGCCGGCTATCATGGCAACGAGATTGGTCGGTACCAGACGCTGATGGACATGCGCCTGTCCAACGGCGCGCCGGCGATGATCAGCCCGACGTTCTGGCGTCACGAGAACACGCGCTATCTCTACACGAACGCCCCCGTGCACGACTCGTCGCTCAAGCTCATGACGGGCCCCGTACGGAATTCGGCGGGATCCATCGTCTACCTGTATCGCCTGCCGGGCGACAACCCCTACGCCTGGGTTGCCACGGCGATCGCCAAGGCGCCAGACAACGATGCGGAGGCGGCCGTGCTCGATCCGCGCTTCGATCCGGCGCGAATCGCCGTGTTCGACACGTCGGCCAAAGTCCAGGCGAATGCCGCCCGGACGCCTCCCGAGCCGGCCGCCATTAGCGCCACCACGACGGGTTTCGGCCCGGGGCGCGCTGACATCACCCTCAGCGGCGCTGCTCCCGCAGGATCAGCGCTGGTCGTCTCGGAGAATTACTATCCCGGCTGGCACGCTACGGTAGACGGCAGGGAAGCATCCACCTTCCGCGCAGATTACAACTTGATTGGCGTTCCACTGCCGAGCGGTGCGAGGAGCGTATCGTTGCGGTACAGCGACCCAGCCGTCTCCACGGGGCGGGTGATCACCTTCCTCGCGCTCCTGATTGCCATTGCCGCGCTCGGTGCCGGCCTGCTCGCGGACCGGAGGCGGACCATTGCCTGAACGGGCTCTCGTCATCGTCCCGACCTACAACGAGCGCGAGAACATCCGTCGTCTGGTGGATTCCGTCCTCGCTCAGGACGATCGCATCGACATGCTCATCGTCGATGACGGCTCGCCGGACGGGACAGGCGCGATAGTCGAGGAAATCAAGGCGTCCAACCCGCGGGTGCACCTGCTGGAACGGGCCCGCAAGATGGGACTCGGCACCGCCTACGTCGCCGGTTTTCGCTGGGCGCTGGCGCGCGACTATGCGTACGTCCTCGAGATGGACGCCGACTTCTCCCACGACCCGGCGCACCTCCCGCAGTTTCTCGCCGCGGTCGAGAATGCCGACCTCGTCCTCGGCTCCAGATACCAGGAGGGGCGGGTCACGGTGGTGAACTGGCCCATCAACCGGCTGATCCTCAGCTACCTTGCGAACATGTATGCCCGGGCCATTACCGGCCTCCATGTGTGGGATGCGACCGGTGGCTTCAAGTGCTTTCGCAGGTCCGTGCTGGAGGCCATAGACCTGGATCACGTGCGCTCGAACGGCTATGCGTTCCAGATAGAAATGACCTTCAGGGCGGTGAGAAAGCACTTCAGGATCGCCGAAATACCCATCGTCTTCGTGGACCGGACCGAGGGGACGAGCAAGATGTCAAAACACATCGTGCGGGAGGCGGTCTGGATGGTCTGGCGCCTGCGTTGGTGGGCACTGCGCGGCGTCATCTGACGCGGCGTCGACCGAGGAGAGGATGCTTCCAGCCGGACGAACCTTCTACAAGATGAGCGGGTCGGGGAACGACTTCATCATGGTGAACGCCATGACGGAGCCGGCCGGCGAGCTGGCGGAGCCCTCCCGGATCCAGGCGTTGTGCAGCCGGGGTACCGGCGTCGGAGCGGACGGGATCGTTTTCCTCGAGCCATCAGAGGCGGCTGATTTCAGGATGGTGTACCTGAACAGCGATGGATCGCGTGCCGACCTCTGCGGCAACGCGTCCTTGTGCTCGAGCCGGCTCGCTTCCGAGCTTGGAATCGTCTCGACGGCGGAATTCCGCATCGAGGCGGACGCTGGAATCCTCGCCGCTCGGCTCCGCGATGGGACACCGGAAGTGGACCTTCAGCCGGTCACGCAGGTGCGCCCGCGACTGCCATTCCGGCTGGAAGATGGTGAGTCATGGATCGGGTTCGCCATGGCGGGTGTGCCGCATCTGAGCGTCCGATGTGATGGAGTAGACCGGGTGGACGTGGTCGGCCGAGGCCGGACGTTGAGGTTCGACCCGTCGCTCGCCCAGGGCGCGAACGTCAATTTCCTTGCGGCAGACGGTACCCGAAACTGGCGCATCCGGACCTACGAGCGAGGCGTGGAGGGAGAGACTCTGGCGTGCGGCACCGGCGCCGTGGCTTCGGCGATTCTGCTCGTCGAGGCGGGAGAGGCGGAGAGTCCGGTGCGCCTCACGACTCGCTCCGGTCGCACGCTCACCGTGCGCCTCGAACTCGGAAGCGAAGGCTGGCAGCCTTCGTTGTCAGGCGAGGCACGGATCGTTTTCGAGGGCCGTTTCGGCGAGGTGTGAGGCGAGAGGCTGTCCGGACGTGGCCGTCAGCGACGAACCTTACCGAACTCAGCTCGACACCGAACCCGACAGCGTATCACTCCCATCAACTTGCTGGGCTCGCCCTCTTAGTCGCTGACCAGGCCCGCGCGAACCCGGGTGAGATCTCGCCTGCAAGAGGCAGCAGGGCAGCGACTTAGATCGTTTTACGATGAGACACCGGTTCGGTTCTCCACATTTCTCCACCGAGGTTAGTTTACATAATACATCTTATACGTATTGATTCTTACGAAAGGCTGAGCATGCTGTCCGGTTGGTGGCGGCTTCCCCCACCATTGGTCGTTGGACCGCAAGCCACTGCTCGCGCCAGGTCGTCTCGTTGCTTGTCCGCGCCTCGATCGCTCCCGCAACCCTTCGATTCTGGCGATGGTAATCAGCCGTACCGATAAGGAAAATGGGCCGGCCTAAGGAAAATGGGCCGGCCTGCGGTAATCCGAGGCCGGCCCATCATGTATCACCCCTCAACTACTGGCGCCGGACTCCAGCTTCGGAACTCGCGGTCCAGGCGCCGGTGCCGTCCGACTGAGATCAGCCTTGGGCCGGTTGCGCCTCTAGTGCCCCGAGTCGCACTCTCGCCTCGGCCGCCACCGCCTGGTTGTCTTGCTGCTTGGCAAGCGCCTCCCAGATGCGGCGCGCCTCGGCGTTCTTGTTCGCTGCCATGTACGCGTTCCCGGCCCGGGCCAGATAGAACGCCTTCTCGCTCGGCATCGTGGTTGTGGAGGCAGCGGACTCGTACTCGGCTGCCGCTTCGGCAGGCTTGTTCAGCTGCGAGTAGGCGTCGCCGAGCAGCCCCTTGGCAGCTGCAGCGTTTGGTCCGTCGAGCCTGGAAGCGAGACCCTTGAGGTAGTCGGCCGCCCGCTGATAGTCGCCCTTCTCGAGACGGAGCTGCCCGAGCATCAGGCCCGCCTCCGCACCAGCCGTCGTGCCGGCATATCTATCTGCCACCTTCTGAAGATCGGACTCAGCGAGCGGCACGTTCCCCGACGCCACGGACTGCTTGGCCACCAGAAGCTGGCGATCCGCGTTCTCGAGCTTGATCGACTTCGCGCGCATCGTGTACCAGGTGCCGGCGATCGCCGCGAGCGCGATCACGGCTCCTATGCCGACCCAGCGAGAGTTGACGTGGAACCAATCCATGAAGCTCTCGACCTTGGGCTGGTCGGTGGTCGAACGATCGGCAATGGGATGCGTCATGACGTGAGGTGGTGGTTGGAAACGCGCGCTGCGCGGATGCCCCTGGGGTGACTCGAACACCCGGCCAACGGTTTAGGAAACCGCTGCTCTATCCACCTGAGCTACAGGGGCGCATCAGGCGGCGCCGCAGCCGCTCGGCTCCGGCGTCCCTTCGGGTGGTAGCCTTGAAACTTATCTGCCTGGCTCGCCAATACCAGTGGCACGCTCGCCCGCAGCCTCGTTCTGCGGACGTCTCCAGATACGTGCCCGGGCCGAGGCGCCTTACTCCCAGCCCTCCTGCACGGTCGGCTCGAATCGAGGTGCTGCGACGCGCAGCATCCAGAGCGAAGCCACGACCTGGAATATCCCAAACCCGATGGCGTATCCTGCACCGACGTAGAGTAGCGTGACCAGCCCGGGCTCCCTGGCGAATGCCACCCAGGACAACGCGAGCTGGACGACGGCCCAGGTGAGCATCGCGAGTCGAGTGCGCCGCATGGGCCACACGGCCAACGCGAGGAGAAGTGCGGCCGCACCGCACGCCGCCAGCCAGAGGGCGCACAGTACGACCGTGGTGCGCAGCGGCACGACCGAAATCGTCAGGGTGAGCAGGCCCATCCCGACACAAGCACCGCCGTCACCGAGTGCGAGTGGCCAGCCACGGTTCTCACGGCGGTGACGTACGGCGAGTGCGATCTCATATGCGCCGCTGGCGGCCAGCACGACGCCCGTCAGCAGCATCGCGACGAGGAGGAACGCTTCAGCGCGCGCGAGGGCCAGGATGCCGGCGACGGATGCCAGGCTCCCGCGGCCAAGCATCATCTTCGCAAAGCGACGCACCACCAGTGATCGATCCGTCATGCTGCCTCCCTCGGCCGATCGATCGACGCGCGACGGCCAGCGAGTTACTCGCGATGCCCGGCGTCTCTTCTCGTGCCATCCGGCGGGACGACGAGCACCGAGCAGCGTCCGTCGCGGATGAGATCCGTGCTGACACTTCCGAGGAGCCAGCGATCGACCCGGGAGGGCCGCGCCGTGCCCGCGGCGATGAGCGACGCAGAAGTGCTATCCGCGCACTCGAGCAACAGATCAGCGACCGGCGCGCGCGATTCGTGGTGCATGATCTCCTGCTCCACCTTCACTCCTCCGTCGAGGTTCTTCCTGGCACGGTCGAACCCGGCCTGCACTCCGAGCGAGTGGATCATGCCTTCGCCGTCCTCAGCGGGATAGCTGAGGAGGGGCGGCACGTAAGCCAGCGTCAGCATTCCACCGGAGGGCATCAGCGCCCGTGCGACGGCTGCTGCCGAGAAGCTGGCGACGCTGAAGTCCATTGCGGCCAGGACCCGCGTTGGCAGCCTCTCCGTCCCCGGTGCCACCCCCAGCACCGGGCACGGCGCCGTGCGAATGACGTTCAGCGTGGTCTCGTCATTCAGGACGCGTGCGGTACGACCGTGGTGCCGGAGACCCATCACGATGAGAGCGGCATCGACGCGCCGCGCTTCGCGGGTGATTGCCTCAGCCGGCGCACCGACGGCCATGCGAATATTCCAATCCACATCGTGTCCGAGTGTCGCGGAAAGCCCGCGTCGTACGGCGTCCTCCTGCTCCGCGTGTACGCCAGGGCCGACCGCCTCCCCCGCGAGCTGCATCGCCTTGTCC
>DASTGQ010000500.1:0-3333 GCA_035718985.1 Gemmatimonadaceae bacterium | reverse complement strand
GCGATGGCTCCAGCGTCGGCAGCGCCGATGCCTCGCGCCGGATGGCGTCGAGGTCGGCGAGCAGCGCGCTGCAGGCGGCGCACGCGGAGGCGTGGGCTTCCAGCTCCAGCCGCTCCGGCCCGGCGAGTTCCCCTTCCAGGTAGCTCGCCAGCTGGTCGGCCACGCCGTCGCAGGTCATCGGTTGGTTGGTCATCGGTTCAGTGCCTCCCGCAGGAGCAGTCGAGCGCGGTGGAGCTGCGCCTTCGTCGCTCCGGTCGTCACGCCGAGCATCTCGGCGATCTCCTCGTGCTTGTAGCCTTCCACGTCGTGCAGCGTGAACACCCGTCGTGCTCCCTTCGGCAGCTTCGCGATCGCTGCCTCGAGATCCATCCGGACGCCCGGCGAGTGCGACCTCGCCGCCAGCAGCTCGACGCCATCGCCATCCTCGTCGTCCTCGTACCGTGACTGCTGCCGGCCGTCGGTCTTTCGCGCGTTCAACACCAGGTTCACGGTCATGCGATGCAGCCAGGTGCCGAACGCCGCTTCGCCACGGAACAGGTGAAGCTTGTCCCAGGCCCGGACGAAGACGTCCTGGGTCAGCTCCTCGGCGCGCGTGCGGTCGTTGACCATCCGGGCGCAGAGGGAGAACACGCGGCTGACGTGCAGGCGGTAGAGCCGTTCGAACGCGATGCGATCGCCCGCGGCCGCGAGGGCCACGTCCGGGTCTACACCGAATGGCGAGGGTGCTGTCGTCGGTTCGGGGAGGGCCACTGCCGTCATCAATCGTCCGGGTTCCCAGTGCACTGGATGGGATAGCCGGAACGGGGGAAAGGTTTGAAGGGACTCCCCGGGAGAATCTGGGCGGCCCCGGCGGGAGGGGACAGGGCCCGGGGCTGGTGAGCCCTACGACACGCCGAAGGCTGATGATTCAGCGCCGCTGGACAGATCGTGCCGTTCCAGCAGTTCCAGCGTCTTCCCCCGTCGCCTTGCGGAGCTCCCGGCCAGACAAACCAGGGCCGACCACGACTCCCAGTGGTCGGCCCTGGTTCCGGCGCGTCGAGCTCGGCGTCCCAGGGCGCGTGCCCATCTGTCAAGCCGTTGCCCCGTTGCCTCGCTGCCGTCACCTTGCTCGTCCCGCCGCGCGCACGCGCCCCTCTTCACCATGCCGCAGCTCAGCATGCCGTCGTCGTCCCTCGCCTCGCTCCCGCAGCTCGCCGCCACCGTCGCCGCCGAGCTCTCGCTCCAGCCTCGCAATGTCGAGGGCGCCCTCGCCCTGTTCGACGAAGGCAACACGCTCCCGTTCATCGCCCGGTACCGCAAGGAAGCCACTGGCGGACTGGACGAGACGCAGCTCCGCGCGGTGCAGGAGCGAGCCGATTACCTGCGCGAGCTGGCCGAGCGTCGCGCGGCCATCCGCAAGTCGATCGAGGAACAGGGGAAGTTGACCTCCGAGCTCGATGCACGGCTCTCAGCGGTGACCACCAAGCAGGCGCTGGAAGATCTCTACCTGCCGTACAAGCCGAAGCGACGAACGCGCGCCACGATCGCCCGCGAGCGCGGCCTCGAGCCGCTCGCCGACGTGTTGTGGGATGGCTCCCTCGACGACGCAGCTGCCACGACTGCCGCGGCGACGTACGTGAGCGGCGATCGCGAGGTGGCGTCGCCGGACGACGCGCTCGCCGGCGCGCGCGACATCCTGAGCGAGCGCGTGGCCGAGGACGCGGGGCATCGCGGCTGGGTGCGCGAGCTCACGCGCCGCAAAGGGAGCGTGGCGTCGCGCGCCGTGACGGGCAAGGAGAACGAGGTCGGCAAGTTCCAGGACTACTACGACTTCTCCGAGCCTCTCGGCACCATCCCGTCGCATCGCGTGCTGGCCATCCGGCGCGGCGAGGAGGAAGGGGTGCTCTCGTGGAGCATCGCCGCGCCAATCGAGGAGATCGTGAACGGGCTCACCGAGCGCGTCACGCATGGTCGTCGCGCGATCGACCAGCTGAAGCTCGTGGCGCAGGACGCGTACAAGCGCCTGCTGTCGTTCTCCATCGAGGTGGAGCTCCGGCTGGAGCTCAAGACGCGCGCCGACGAAGAGGCGATCGCCATCTTCGGCCGCAACCTCGAGCAGCTCCTGCTCGCCGCGCCGGCGGGCGAGCGGATCGTGATCGGGCTCGATCCGGGCTTCCGCACGGGCGTGAAGGTGGCCGCCGTGTCACGCACCGGCGCAGTGCTCCACACCGACGCATGGATGCTGCACCAGCCCGACCGCTTCGCCGCGTCGCTCCTGCGCCTCGTCACCACCACGGGCGCCGAGCTGATCGCCATCGGCAACGGCACGGCCTCGCGCGAGACGGAAGCGCTCGTGCGCCAGACCTTGCGTGCCGCCACGCTCGCCTCGCCGCCGCAGGTGGTGGTGGTCAGCGAAGCGGGTGCATCGGTGTACTCCGCATCCGAGCTCGCGGTGGCCGAGCTTCCCGGCCTCGACGTCTCGCTGCGCGGCGCGGTGTCCATCGCGCGGCGCCTGCAGGACCCGCTCGCGGAGCTGGTGAAGATCGATCCGAAGTCCATTGGTGTGGGGCAGTACCAGCATGACGTCAATCAGCAGCGCCTCAAGAAGCGCCTCGAGGACGTGGTGATGTCGGCGGTGAACCATGTCGGCGTGGAGGTGAACACGGCGTCGGCGGCGCTGCTTTCCCACGTGTCCGGCATCGGTGCCACGCTCGCGGAGAACATCGTGAAGGCGCGCGACGAGCGCGGCGGCTTCACGTCGCGTCGCGAGCTGCTCGCGGTGCCGCGACTCGGCGCGAAGGCGTTCGAGCAGGCGGCGGGCTTCCTGCGAATCAGGGGAGCCGTACACCCACTGGACGCGAGCGCCGTGCATCCGGAGCGCTACGCCCTTGTGGAGCGCATGGCGGCCGACCTCGGCGTGCCGCTGGCTTCGCTCGTCGCCGACGAGGCGAAGCTGAAGGAGATCGAGCTCGCGCGCTACGTCTCGGATGACGTCGGACTGCCGACGCTGAACGACATCCTGGCCGAGCTGCGCAAGCCCGGCCGCGATCCACGCGCGGCGTTCGAGGCGCCCGCGTTCCGCGACGACGTCACCGAGCCGAAGGACCTGCGCGAGGGGATGGAGCTGGAAGGCGTGGTGACGAACATCGTCGCCTTCGGCGCCTTCGTTGACATCGGCGTGCACCAGGATGGGCTGGTACACGTGTCGCAGCTCGCCGACCGCTACGTGAGCGACCCGAACCAGGTGGTGACGGTCGGGCAACGTGTGAAGGTACGCGTGATGAGCGTGGATCTTCAGCGCAACCGCATCGCGCTCACGATGAAGACGCAAGTGAGTGCTGAAGGCGCAAAGCT
>DASTGQ010000499.1:0-2676 GCA_035718985.1 Gemmatimonadaceae bacterium | reverse complement strand
CTCAGATGGATGAACGGCACCAGCAGCGCGGCGAGGATTCCGAGCACGGCGGAGTAGCGCGCGCGCCGGCCGCGCTCCTCCACCGCGCCGCGCAGCAGATGATACGCCACGATGATGAACCAGAGAAAGAGCGTCGAGGTGAGCCGCGCGTCCCACGTCCACCAGGCACCCCAGATCGTCTTGCCCCAGAGCGGCCCGGTGAGCAGCACCACCGTCGTGAAGGCGAGCCCCACTTCCGCCGCGCTCTCGGCCACCCGGTCGAGCTTCTCGTCCTTGAGCCAGAGGTAGAGGAGGCTCGAGATGGCGAGCAGCACGAACGCGACGTACAGCGCGATGAACGCCGACGTCGCGTGGATGTACATGATCTTCTGCGCCGCCCCCTGTCGGGCCTCGATCGGCGTGAACGCCAGCGCGCGCACGTACACGGCGGCGATGCCGAGGAGCGCGACGCCGAGGAGCGGATCGCGCTGCGATGGAATGGGAGGAGAGACGGACGGCTGTCCGGAGGTCATTCGTCGAGGGTGAATGGGAACGCCAGCGTGCACGCCGTGACGAACACGATGTCGAACGCGACGAGGATGCGCAGCCAGGGCCAGGCTTCCGCCACCGGCCGGCCGGCCATCAGCCGCGCCGACGACTGCGCCGCCGCCATCACGACCGGTACGAAGAATGGAAGACTGAGCATCGGAAGCAACAGCTCGGCCATCCGCGTGTTCACCGCCATCGCGCTGAACAGCGTGCCGATCGCCACGAGCCCGACCGCCGCGAGCGCCGCGATCCCGGCCAGCGCCGCGATGCCACTCCCGAAGGGCAGGTTGTAGAACAGCACAACGGCGGGGATCGTCACGGCGAGAATCCCCCCGACGAAGACGAGGTTGGCCAGTGCCTTGCCCAGATAGATGGACTCGCGGGCGATCGGCGCGCCGAGCAGTCCGTCCACCGCGCGATCGGCGAGCTCGCTTCCGAACGAGCGTTGCAGACCGAGCAGGCCGGCGAAGGTGAAGATGACCCAGAGCACGCCGGGCGCGAGATCCGCCGCGGCGACGGCGGTGGCGTCCCACGCGAAGTAGAAGATCGTCACGCCGAGCAGCGCGAAGACGAGCGCCGAGAGGAACGCCGTGCGCGTGCGGAACTCGATCGCGAGATCCTTCCGTGCCACGAGCCAGGCGGCGGCGAAGGTGCCCGGCGGCGAAGGGACGGCGACGTCAGTCATGCACGGCCGCCAGCTCGCGGTACTGGGCCTGGTAGGCGCGGACGTCGAGCAGCTCGCGCGCCTCGTGACGCACGAAGCGGCCGCGGCGCATGATCGCCGCCTGCGTGGCGAGCGCGAGCCCCTCGGTGAGGTTGTGCGTGACGAGCAGCAGAGCGGCGCCACCCTCCCGCCGCTCCGTGAGCGCGTCCGTGAGCGCGGCACTCCCCGCGTCGTCCAGGCCGGTGTACGGCTCGTCGCAGAGCAGGAGACTCGGTGAGTGCACCATCGCGCGGGCGATCGAGACCCGTTGCTGGAGCCCTCGGCTCAACGTGCGCGCCGGCGCGTCGGCGCGGTCCTCGACGCGCATCAGCTCGAGGGCGCGCATCGCCGCGTCGCGCGGATCGGGCAGTCCATGGAGCTTTGCCGCGAACTCGACGTTCTCGCGCGCGGTGAGCACGCCGTACAGCATGCTCGCATGGCTCACGAGCCCCACCTGTGCGCGCGCCGCGGCGCCTTCCTTGATCGGCACGCCGTTCACCCGGACCGTCCCCTGACCCGGCGCGAGCAGGCCGGCAAGCATGCGGAGGAGCGTCGTCTTCCCCGCTCCGTTCGGGCCGAACAGGGCGAGGCAGTCCCCGGCGTGAAGGGTGAAGCTCACGCCGTCCACCGCGCGCCGTCCGCTGAAGGTGCGCACCAGTCCGTCCGCCTGCACCACGGGCTTCCGTTCCCCGGCCAGAGGGACGGCGCTCGAGTGTGCAGAGGTTGCGGGAGACATCCGAGGAAGATACGCGCGTGCCGCCTGCCGAGAGAGGGCGAAAGCCCGACGCGCACGGCGTTGCTGACCGCTGTCCGCTCGCCGCTGTCCGCTCGCCGCTGGGCTCACCCGAGGGCTGAACTTCTGACCGCGGCTCTTCGCCGGCCAGAGTCGAAGTCTGACCCGGCCGCTAGCTCCCCCGCATTGGGGACACGAGACCGCGATAGTGCGGCGACTCCTCGAAGATGCACCCGCTCCGGGCGTAGAAGTCGTCACCGAGCTCGAACACGCCGTTCTGCACGCGCCGCCAGGGCGCGTCCGCGCAGGGATGCCAGCTCACCATCTCGCTCCAGCGCCGGTACTGCTGGTGGCCGTTCGTCTCGAGCATCCCCCACGCATACCCCGGGAAGGGGGGCACGCGCGCCGCGACGTTCTTGTTCCAGTCGATGAGCACGGGGTTCACGGTGAGATCCGCCGCCATGCAGACGAGTTTCTGGTCGTGTGCCAGCCTCGCGATCTTGAGCGTCTCGCTCAGCGTCTTCGCGATCCCCTTGAGCGCGAAGCCGGCGTAGCCCTGCTGGACGCGGCGCGTCGCGTCGCCGACCTGGGTCACGCTCTCGTCCGCCACGACGGGAACGGGGACGTCGTGCAGGTCCGCGTCGTTCTCGTCGGCGAACGGCTCCTCCAGGAACGCCACCTGGTCCAGCGCGCCAATCTTCTTGGCCGCATC
>DASTGQ010000498.1:0-4284 GCA_035718985.1 Gemmatimonadaceae bacterium | reverse complement strand
TTACGCTCGAGCGCCAGATCACTCGAGCGCAGCAGCGGTCGGAACACGATGTCGGCGATGACGTCCGCTGCCTGCGGCAGATGCTCATCGAGCACACGCGCTTGATAGACGGTGTGCTCGCGGGATGTGTACGCGTCCAGCGAGCCGCCGAGCGCCTCGAGCTCGAGCGCGATCTGCCGAGCCGAGCGGCGCGGCGTCCCCTTGAACACCATGTGCTCCAGGAGGTGAGACACCCCCATCAGGTTGCGCGGCTCGTGGAGGGACGCGGCTCGCACCCAGGCCCCGAACGCGACCGACCGTACTCCGGGCACGCGCTCCGAAAGTACGGTCAGTCCGTTGGGCAGTACCGTGCGCCGAAACGAGTCCGCCGGCGTGTCACCACGGTGCACTAGCGCCGCGAGCGCTCCCCGCCGCGGCCGCTGCTGCGACGTGGACGATCACCGTCCTCGCGCGGCGGACGATCGCCCTCGGCGCGCGGAGGCCGTGGCTCCTCCTCCGGCATGCCTTCCGGCTTGGGTTGCAGCGCCTTCATCGACAGCCGCAGTCGTCCGCGCTCGTCGCGGTCCAGCAGCTTCACCGAGACGCGATCACCCTTGTTGACGACGTCTTCCGTCTTGTCGGTGCGACCGTGCTTCAGCTCGGAGATGTGCACGAGGCCTTCCGTGCCCGGCATGATCTCCACGAAGGCGCCGAACGCCGTCGTCGTCTTGACCGTGCCCTCGTAGGTGGCGCCGATTTCCGGCTCCGCCGTGATCGCCTGCACCATCTGGCGCGCCCGCTGCATCGCGTCGCCGCCGACGGCGGCAATCGTGACGAGGCCCGTGTCGTCCACCGTGAGTTCGGCGCCGGTCTCGTCCTGGATGCCGCGGATGGTCTTGCCCTTGGGGCCGATCAGGTCGCCGATCTTCTCGGGGCTGATCTGCAGCGTGACGATCCGCGGGGCGTACTCGCTGAGATCCGTGCGCGCCGCCGGAAGCGCCTTGTTCATCTCGGCCAGGATGTGCAGGCGACCTTCGCGGGCCTGGGCCAGCGCTTCCTGCATGATCTGCAGGTCGAGTCCCTGGATCTTGATGTCCATCTGGATGGACGTGATGCCGTTCTCGGTACCGGCCACCTTGAAGTCCATGTCGCCGAGGTGGTCCTCGGTGCCGAGGATGTCGGTGAGGATTGCGTACTTCTTTCCTTCCTTGATCAACCCCATCGCCACGCCGGCGACGGCACTGCGGATCGGAACACCCGCGTCCATCATTGCCAGCGAGCCGCCGCAGACGGTGGCCATCGAGCTGGAGCCGTTGGACTCGAGGATCTCCGACACGATGCGAAGCGTGTACGGGAAGTCGGCGAAGTCCGGGAGCACGCCCTGGAGCGCGCGCTCGGCCAGGTTGCCGTGTCCGATCTCGCGACGCGACGTGCCGCGCACCGGGCGAACCTCACCCGTGGAGAACGGCGGGAAGTTGTAGTGCAGCATGAACGACTTCGTCGTCTCGGCGGCCGCGTCGATCGAATCGAGCCGCTGGACGTCGTTCGCCGTACCGAGCGTGACCGCGACGAGCGCCTGCGTCTGCCCACGCGTGAACAGCGCCGAGCCGTGCGCGCGCGGGAGCAGGCCGATGTCGATCGAGATCGGACGCACCTCGGTGGTCGCGCGGCCATCGACACGGCGCTTGCTGGTCAGCACCTGCGAGCGGAGGGCGTTGTACTCGAGGTCACCCAGGATGTTCTGGATCTCCCTGGCGTTGTCGGGCAGGTCGGCCGCGAGCTGCTCGGCGACCTCGCGCTTCACGGCCTCAACGGCCTGCATGCGCGTGTGCTTGTCCTTCTGGTTCAGGGCCTCGCTGATTCTGACGTCGGCGAGAGCACGCACGCGGTCCTGCAGCCCTTCCGTCACCGCCGCGGGTGTCCACTTCATCTTCTCGGCGCGGCCGGCCTTGTCGAATAGCTCCTCCTGATAACCGATCAGCTCGCGGATGCCGCCCTGCGCGACCGTGAGCGCCTCGACCACGTCGCCTTCGCTGACTTCGAGCGCTCCGCCCTCGACCATGACGATGGAATCCTGCGAGCCCGCGACGACGAGCTCCATGTCGCTGTACTCGAGCTGCTGGAAGGTCGGGTTCAGCACCCAGTTCCCCTGGACGCGGCCGACGCGCACGCCGGCGATGGGCGACGTGAACGGCACCTTGCTCGCATTGAGTGCGTACGAGGTGGCGACGAGCGCGAGCACGTCAGCGTCGTTCTCCTGGTCCGCCGAGATGACGTAGCAGAAGACCTGGACCTCGTTCTGGAAGCCCTCGGGGAACAGCGGACGAATGGAGCGGTCGATGATCCGGGCGCTGAGGATCTCGCCATCGCTCGGCCGGCCTTCGCGCTTGATGAAGCCGCCCGGGATCTTGCCGGCGGCGTAGGTCTTCTCCCGATACTCGACGGTGAGGGGGAAGAAGGGGAGCGCGCTCTTGTTCTCGCTCACCGTGACGGCCGCGAGGACCATCGTGTCGCCGAAGGTCACCAGGCACGAGCCGGCGGCCTGCTTGGCCATGCGGCCGGTCTCGATGACCAGCCGGCGTCCCGCGAACGTCTTTTCAATGCGTTGCATGTATTCTCTTTTTTCCTCTTCGTGCGGCCGGCCTATTCCGGCGCGCGCTGCGTGAAATGCAAAACGCGCGGGCCGCAATCATTGCGCCCGCGCGAATGCCTGGAACCGCTCTAGTACCGGAGTCCGAGATCCTGAACGATCTGGCGATACCCCTCGATGTCCGTCCGCTTCATGTAGTTGAGCAGACGACGGCGCGTGCCGACCATCTTGAGGAGGCCGCGGCGGCCGTGGTGGTCCTTCTTGTGGGTGCGGAAGTGCTCGGTGAGGTAATTGATGCGATCCGTGAGGAGGGCTACCTGCACGCGGGCCGAGCCGGTGTCGGTCTCGTGCACCTGGTACTTCTGAAGCGTCGCCGTGTTGTCGAAAGCCATGAGTCCGGAAAATCGGGGCCGCCGATAAGGGCGGCCTGAGCGAAGGCAAATTGGTTGAGCATGAGAAGTTAGCCAGCGCGGAGGCTTCTGTAAAGAGGAGGACCGATGGACCGGTCCTCCGGCCCTCCGTTCTTCCGGTCTTCCGGTCTTCCCCTTAGAACAGGCGCGCCACTACGTCCTTCACCCCCGCCACGACGTCGTTAAAGGTCGTCATCACGAAGATCAGCAGGATCGCGACCAGACCGAAGCGAAGGATGTACTCGCGCGTCCGCGCCGTGAACGGGCTCCCCTTGGCCGACTCTGCCACGTTGAGGAGAATCTGGCCACCGTCCAGGATCGGGATCGGCAGCAGGTTCAGCACGGCGACATTCACGCTCAGGAGCGCGATCAAGGTGAGCAGCGTCTCCAGGCCGCTCTTCGCCGCCGCGACCGACGCCCGGGTGATGGCGATCGGTCCGCCGAGCGAGCGCACGGACACTTCGCGGGTGAGCAGCCCGTGGACCACGTCCACGATGCTCGTGGCGACTCGCCACGTCTGTTCCGCCCCAGTCGTCACCGAGGCCGCAAGGCTCATCGGTCGGCGCGAGGTGACGTCCGCAAACGCGACGCCGATTCGACCCACCACTTTCATTGCCCCGCTCGCCGGGTCCTTGATGCTAGTGGAATCAGGCGTGACGGTCATTTTCACCACCCGCCCCTTCCGGTGCACCTGGATCGGGAGCGCCGTGCCCGGTGCCGCGCTCACCTGCGCCTGCAGCGCCGACGAGCTCGACACCGGCACGTCGGCGATGCGCACCACCGTGTCACCCGGCTGGATGCCCGCGCGCATTGCCGGGCTTCCCGAGGCGACGTCGCCGATCACCGGAGCCATGTAGAAATCGAGCGCACCGAGAAGCGCGTCGGGTTTCGGCTCACCGGCCCTGCCAACCGGCATCCGGACCTCAGTACGCTGGGTACGGAGCGACACCACCCCGGAATCCATCGCCATGATGCGGTCGGCCACGTCGCTCCAGGAACCAACCGGTCGCCCGTTCACCGCGACGAGGGTGTCGCCCGCCTGGATCTGCGCGAGCTGTGGGGCGCCGGCCAGTGGGTGCACCGCTCCGACGACACGCGTCGCGACGTACGGCTCGCCGTAGATCGCGGCGACGTAGATGAGTGCGACGAGCGCGAGCACCATGTTCATCGTCACGCCGGCAATCATGATGAACAGCCGGGCGGCGAGACTCTTGGACTCGAACCACCGATCCTCCGGAACCGGCTTGGGCCCGAACGGCGCCATCGCCTCGGGATCGTAGCCGGCGTCCCCTGGCTTCAGGGCAC
>DASTGQ010000497.1:0-2737 GCA_035718985.1 Gemmatimonadaceae bacterium | reverse complement strand
ACGTACACCCACGTCTTCGACCTCACCGACCCGGCGTCGTTCAACTCGGCGTTCATCGCGGCGAATGGCGGGACCCTCGCCTCGGCGCGCGCAGCCCTGATCGCGGGCATGTTCGCCGGCCAGACGTACACCAACATCCATGATCCACAGTTCCCCGGCGGAGAAATCAGCGGGCAGCTGGTCGTCGCAACTCCGGAGCCGGCCTCGCTCGTGCTGTTCGGCAGTGGCCTCGCAGCGTGCCTCAGCGCGATGAGGCGCCGGCGCCGGAGGGAGTAAGGTGGACATCGCGTCGCGCCCCGGGTAGCGACGGCGTCAACGGCGTGTCGAGTCGAGCAGCACGAGAATCCGGCGCGCGATCGTCTCGGCGGCGCGCGGACGCGCGCGCGCCGCCGCGCCTTCGGAGAGGCGCTGCAGGGCGGCCGGATCGGCAAGGAGAGAACGGATGGTGCGGTCGAGGCGATCGGGCGTCAGCTCTGCCTGCGGGAGGTTGATCGCGGCACCGGCGGCTTCCAGCGCGCGGGCGTTGGCCGTCTGGTGGTCGGCGGCCGCCGTCGGAAGGGGCACGAGGACTCCCGGGATCCGCCATGCGAACAGCTCCGACGTGGTCATCGCGCCCGCGCGTGCGAGCGCGAGGTCGGTGGCGGCGTAGGCCTCCGAGATCGGCGCGAGATATTCGCGCACGCGTACGCGCCCGCCGTCCAGTGACGCGAACTCCGCGTAGCTCGCGCGGCCGGTCATCCAGATGACGTACAGGTGTTCGGGGAGCCCACGCTTCACCCATTCGGCGACGACGAGGTTGATGGCGCGGGAGCCCTGGCTCCCGCCATAGATGAGCAACACGTGGCCGCCCTGCTCCGGAAATCCCCACGCGCGCCGCGCGGCAGCACGGTCGGGACGCGGCTCCGGCGGCGGCTCGATCGGCGCACCGGTGTCGACGAACTTCGCGGGATCGCCGCCGATGACGGCGCCAGCCTCGGGGAAGTTGAGGTAGTACTCGCGCGTCCAGCGCTTGAACGCACGGGCGGTGAGCCCGGGATGACTGTCCCCGGCCTGCTGTACGATCGGGATGTGATGACGGACCGCGTAGGCGAGTGCGACGCCGGCCGCGTACCCGCCCGTGCCGACTACCAGGCGTGGCTGCTCCCGCTGCACGAGTGCGCCGAGCGCTCGCCACGCGCTTACCGCGCCTCGCAGCGTTCGCCAGTTCTCCCACGGACGGCTGCGATAGAGCGGATGCAGGTCGAGAAGCAGGTGCGGAAACTCGCTCGCCGGCAGCACGGTCTTCTCGATTCCACGCTGCGCGCCGATGAAGATGGGCTTCACGTCCGGTGCGAGCCGCACGAGCGTTCGCGCGATGGCGAGCCCCGGGTACAGGTGCCCGCCCGTTCCACCGCCGGCAAAGAGAAGGGGACGCTCGGGCATCGCGGTGTCAGAGTACGGAGGTGGGATCCGTCGCGCCGCTGCCGATCACGCGCTCGCGCGAACTGCCGATGTTCACGAGGATCCCGGTAAGGAACATCGTCAGCACGATGTTGGAGCGGCCGTACGAGACGAAAGGCAGCGTCAGCCCGGTCGTCGGCAGGAGGCCGATCACGACGCCGACGTGCAGGTAGGCCGTGAGCACGGTGACGAAGGTGAGCCCCACGGCCACGAGCTGCAGGAATGGAGACCGCGCCTTGCGCGCGATGCGGAAGCCGAGCAGTGCGTACGCCGCAAACGCGACCGTCACGGCGGTGAGCCCCAGGAACCCCCACTCTTCGCCGATGTTGCTGGCGATGAAGTCGCTGTACGGAAAGGGGAGGAAGCCGTACTGCTGCCGACCTTGCCCGAAGCCGACGCCGAACAGCCCGCCCGTCCCCACCGCGATGAGCGACTGCTTGAGCTGATAGTTGATCTGGCTCGGCGCGCTTCCCGGATCGAGGAAGGACGTGAGGCGCAGGAGTGCATACTGCACCTTCTCGATCTCCTTCCAGAGGATCGGGATCGCGAGGGCGAACAAGGTGACGAAGTGGGCGACCCGCACGCCGCCGACGAACAGCAGCACGGCGAGGATGAGCGTGTAGAGCATCGCCACCGAGAGGTCGGGCTCCAGGGCGACGAGGATGTCCAGCAGCCCGATGACGACGAAGAAGGGCAGCACGCCCTTGGTGAGCCGGCGCAGCTGCTCGCCCTTCTTGACGATGAGCATCGACGTCCAGAGCACCACGCCCAGCTTGCCGAATTCCGACGGCTGGAAGGAGCTGCCGAAGAGGAATCGCTTGGAACCGTTGATGCGCGGTGCGATGCTCGCCGGCAGCACGAGGCAGAGCAGCAGCGTGCCAATGGTGAGCCACATGATCGGCCACGCCCACTCCTGCCACTTCTCGGCGGGGAGCTTGGCGGCGATCGCGAACGCGACGACCCCGGCCAGCACGCCCGTGGCCTGGCGCGCGATGTAGAACCAGCTGTCGCGGTTCTCCTGCATGGCGACGATGGCGCTCGCGCTGTAGAGCACGGCCAGGCCGAACGCCAGCAGGACGGACATCACGAGCACGAGCCCGCGCGCCTCCGAACCCATGCGCCAGCGCTCACGCACCTGCGCCGCCCCGAGCGCCCGCTCCTGCGGCACGGCTGCCGCGGTGGACATCATCATCAGGTCGCTGCGCCTCCCTGACCCGGGGCGGCGAGCTGCTTGAACGTCCGCCCGCGCTGTTCGTAGTTGTCGAACATGTCGTAGCTCGAGCAGGCCGGCGACAGG
>DASTGQ010000496.1:0-3884 GCA_035718985.1 Gemmatimonadaceae bacterium | reverse complement strand
GGGGGAGTCCGGTCGTCCGGCAGCAGTACGTCGTCGTCGGGCTGCGGCTCCGCGGTGAGGATCGGCGCCGGCGCGGGGGTCGCCGGCTCGTTCAGCGTGGCCGGTCCCGTCGTGTCCCAGGCGACGACGAGGCGGTCGGTCGCCAGGCCGTGGTGCAGCGGGCTCTCGGTGATGCCGTACATGTCGGGCACGTACCGCACGACGCGCGCACCGAGCCGGTTGAGGTTGAGGTGCGCGTTCTTGACGATCATCGGGTCGAAGCTCCAGCGCATCTCGGGGATCCCGCGGCTCGCGAGCAGCTCGCGCTGCCGCAGCTTCAACAGGCGGCCGACGCCGAGGTTGCGGGCGGACTCACGCACGGCGAGCAGGTGCGACCAGTGGATGAGCTTTCCGTCCTGGGTGCCGGAGAGCCCGAAGACGAGTCCGCACAGCTCGCCATTGGACATGAATGCGCCGAGGCAGATGCCGCCGACGTAGGTCGCGACCTGGAGGACGGAGGCGGGCACGCGCTCGAAGTCGGCGCCCCACACTTCGGCCTGCAGCGCCGCGCACGCGCGGTACTCGGCGAGCGAGGCCACGGGGCGGATGTCGAGCGTGGCGCGATCTGCGTCACTGCGGAGCGTGGAAGCCATCGCGAAGTGGGCGAGACGGGAACGGAGGAGCCGCGCGACGAACGGGCAAGGCAGGGGCGGACGGCCGAACTTACGACATCTTCTGGTATACCACAATGGTCTACCGACGTGGCCCCCTTCCGGTGCTTGCCGCGGGTACCCCGACGGCCTATGCTTCCTGCCCATGCCTCAGCCCACCCGCCGTCCCGCACGGAAGACCACCCGCCGTGCCGCACCCGCCCGAGCCGCCGCACCCGCCGGCGCCGAGCCGCGCCTCGATCACGTCTCCAAGGCGTACCAGGAGCTCCGGCGGATCATCGTCTGGGGCCAGCTCCCCCCGGGCGCCCGCGTCTCCGAGCGCGCGATCGCCGACCGCCTCCACCTCAGCCGCACCCCGGTACGGAGCGCCCTGCACCGGCTCGAGCAGGAAGGCTTCGTCACCGCCGTCGGCACGGGGCGCGAACGGCGCCTCATCGTCTCCCCGCTCACGGTGGACGACGGCCTCGAGGTCTTCACCATCGTCGGCCACCTCGAGGGGCTCGCCGCGCGTACCGCCGCCGAATTGCCCGCGCCGCGGCGCAAGGCCCTCGCCGCCCGCATGCGCACCGTGAACAACGAGCTCGCGAAGCAGGCGAGCCGGAAGAACAACGCCAACCGCTTCTTCGAGCTCGACATCGAGTTCCACAGCCGGTACGTCGAGGGCGTCGCCGGCCCCCGCGTGCTCACCCTCCACCAGGCGATCAAGCCGCAGAGCGAGCGCTACATCCGGCTCTACGTCAGCGTGCTGGTGGACCAGATCGCCCTGTCCGTGCGCGAGCACGAGAAGATCACCGCCGCCATCGCGCGTGGCGACGCGGACGCCGCGCAGCGCGCGGTGGAGGCCAACTGGCGCAATGCCGCGGACCGCCTCGCGGAGATCATCACCGAGCTTGGCGAACGCGGGAGCTGGCACGCCTGAGGTGCCACCGCACGCCGGAGCTGCTGGACCGTCACCCTCACGCCGCCCCCGACATGCACCGCACCTCCATGATGTCCTGCACTGCCGTGCTGCTCCTGCTCGTGGCACATCCTCTCGCGGCGCAGCGCGGCGCTGGCGGCCGCACGCCGGAAGAAGCCCGCACTGACAGCGTCTTCACCGCGTTCGACCGCAGCGACAGCCCGGGCTGCTCGGTCGGCGTGTTCCGTGACGGTGCCATCCGCTACGCCCGGGGGTACGGGATGGCAAACCTCGAGCTCGGCGTCGCCAACTCGCCGCACACCGTCTTCGACGTCGGCTCGGTATCCAAGCAGTTCACGGCCATGAGCATCCTGCTCCTGCAGAAGGACGGGAAGCTCAACATCGACGAGTCGGTGCGGAAGTACATCCCCGAGCTCCCCGCGTACGCGGACCACATCACGCTCCGCGAGCTCCTCAGCCACACCAGCGGCATCCGCGACCACTTCGGCCTTCTCGAGATCGCCGGCCGTGACTTCGACGGCACGGCGGACACGGTGGACTACCTCCGCTACATCACGCGATCGGCCGCCCCCAACTTCGAGCCGGGCACGCGCTACCTCTACAGCAACAGCGGCTTCGTCCTGCTCGCCCAGATCGTCTACCGCGTGAGCGGGATGCCCCTCGCGCGCTTTGCCGCCGAGCGGATCTTCGCCCCCCTCGGGATGCGCGACACGCGGTTCCAGGACGACCACACCCAGATCATCCCCAACCGCGCCACGGCGTACATGCCGCGCGGCGACCACTGGGCCATCCGCATGTCGGAGTTCGACGACATGGCGGGCGCCGGCGGCCTTCACACCACGGTGGAAGATTTCCAGAAGTGGCTGCGCAACTACGATAGTGCAGTCGTGGGTAGCCGCGACATCGTGGCGGCCATGACGACGCCGACGAAGCTGAAGAACGACTCACTCGCCGGCACACCGCCCGAATCGTGGTACGGGCTCGGTATCGGCGTCGGTACCTACCGGGGGCTGCCCGTCGACTCGCATACCGGCGTGTGGGGCGGCTATCGCGCCGCCTTCCTGCGCTTCCCGAACAACGACCTCGCCGTCGCCACCTTCTGCAACTTCACCACGGCGGGTCCGGACACGCTCGCCAGGCGGGTCGCTGCCGTCTGGCTTGGCAGCGCGCTGGCCCCCGACGTCGCCACGGCATGGCAGGATTCCCTGCGCCACGCGGCGCCGGCCAGCATGTCACCCGGCAGCCTCGCCACGTTCGCCGGCGCATGGCGCAACGACGTGCTCGGCGAGGTACGACGCACCGACGTGTCGGGCGACACGCTCTACATGCTCACCGGCCGACGCGCGCCGCTCGTGCCGCTGGGCGGCAACCGGTTCCGCGCTGCGCCCGCCTCCCTCATCACCTTCGAGGGCGACAGCGCCGGCGCGCCGAACCGGCTCGTCGTGCGTTCGGCGACCAGTGCGACGACGTTCACGCGCGTTCCGCTGGCCAGTGCGTCGGCGAAGCTCACTGACTACCTGGGTGCGTATTACAGCCCCGAGGTGGAAACGACCTGGCAGGTGCGCCCTGACAGCGGCGGCCTCGCCGTGATGCGCGACGGCCGCCGCGTCGGCAAGCTTGAGCCGGTCTCGCGCGACGTGTTCCTCGAGGACGGATCCACGATGGACTTCAAGCGTGACCGCTCCGGACGCATCACCGGCTTCGTGCTCGAAGCGGGACGCGTGCGGCACCTTCGCTTCGACCGTCAACCCTCCCGCTGATGCGCCTTCCTTTATTCCCGTTGCGTGGCGGCGCCGCGTCACGCGCCGCGCTCGCCCTCCTCGCAACCGCGATGCTGGCGCCAGCCATGGTCGTCGCGCAGGCGCCGGTCGACGAGCACGTGGTGGACAGCATCGTCACCGCCGGCATGAGGGAGCACCGACTCGTCGGCCTCTCCCTCACGCTCATGCGCGGCGGGCAGGTAGCGCTGCAGAAGGCGTACGGCGAGGCGTCGCTCCAGCCGCGCGTGCCGGTGGACACGCTGACTCGATTCTCCATCGGCTCCGTGACCAAGGAGTTCGTGGCCGCGCTCACCCTCCTCCTGCAGGAGGACGGCAAGCTCTCCGTGCACGATACCCTGGCGAAGTGGTATCCCAACCTGACTCGGTCGAACGAGATCACGCTGCTCGATCTCATCAACCACGTCTCCGGCTATCACGACTACTACCCGCTGGATTACGTGGACCGCGAGATGGCGAAGCCGACGACGGCCGACGCCATCATGAAGGAATACGCCACGGTGCCGCTGGACTTCGATCCTGGCACGCGCTGGTCGT
>DASTGQ010000495.1:0-3099 GCA_035718985.1 Gemmatimonadaceae bacterium | reverse complement strand
CGACGGCCTGAGCAAGCCGGACGCACTCAACATGGTGCGTCTCGGGCACAACGACATGCAGAACCGGCCGCTGTATCAGCCGACGGTGCACAAGTACCCAAGCACCGTGCAGAACAGTTTCGCCGGCAAGACGCTGCTGTTCGCCGGCACGCACAGCGCAAACAACGGCAACCCTCCCTGCACGGGAAGGACGCTGCCCAATCCGCTCAATGGCGGGGCATGCGAGCCCGACGGCACGATGATCGTCGACGTGACGAACCCGACGCATCCGGAAGTCGTCAAGCACCTTCCGCCTGCCACGAGCGCCACGCTGGCGCAGATGGTGCGGGTGTGCGACGGGCAAACGGGCAAGCTCGGTCTGACCGGCCACGTCTACATGCTGCGTAACGACGGCGGCACTCAGCACGAGGTGTACGACGTGACCGATCCCGTCAACCCGGCGCTGCTGTCGGTCGTGGTCAACGGACTCACGTCCACCCACAAGAACTGGTGGGAATGCGACACCGGGTTCGCCTGGCTCGTCGCAGGCGCTGGCCCGAACGCGCCGAATCCGGACGGCTGGACCACCAACCAGCACGTCAAGCTGTTCGACCTGAGCGACCCCTCGAATCCGCGTTACATCCGCGACATCGGACTGGTTGGCCAGAATCCGGGCTCCTCAGTCAGCACGCTCACGTCGGGCATTCACGGACCCATCGTGGCGCTTACCAACCCCAAGACCGGTGAGTTCATCAACCGCGCCTACATGCCTTACGGGACGGAGTCCAACGGCGTGATCCAGATCGTCGATCGCGCCAAGGTGCTGCCCCAGGGCTACACCACGAGGGCCGGGCAGACGGGGCCGCTGGTCTCCGGAAGCTGGGACGGCCTCGATACGGACCGCGCGCAGCACCCCACGGACGACGACCTGCGAGCCATCGTGGTCGGGTCGATGGACATGACGCCGTCCGAAGGCGGCCACAGCGCGTGCCCCGTGTACGGCATTCCGCTGCGGCACTTCCAGGGCTTCACGAACTACACGACGCGCGATTACATCATCGGGGTCTCCGAGGAAACGGACCTGATGTGCACCGGCGCCCCGCACAACGCGTTCATGATCGATGCCACGCGTGCCATCGTCGATGAGGCGGAAAATCCCACCTCGGGCGAGGAGCATCCGCAGTCCGTGTCGACCATGCAGGTGTTCGAAGACTCCGCGAAGCCGGACTACTGCACGCGCGGCACGCGGTTCGGCCCGCACTCGTGCAACGAAGTGCTCGCGCACGTTCCCTCGACGTTCAATCCCCAGGATTGGGGCAAGCTGACGTTCATCTCGTGGTTCGACGGCGGTGCCCGGGCGTTCGACATCCGGGACCCGTATCACCCGAAGGATGTCGCGCACTACGTGCCCGCGGTGACGCCGCTGCAGTTCGGCGAGCAGCCACCGAGTATCGTGGGTGGCGTCGCGCGTCCCGACGTGTCGGTCAACAATCTCGAGGTCGACAGCAGCGGCATCATCTACGCCGTCGATCGTATTGGCTACGGGCTCAACATCCTGATGCTGACGGGACCTGCCGCGGCAATTCGCAACCAGCCGTAGGAGCGCTTTCGCGCGCCATGCGGCGCCCGTGAAACAGAAGGCCCGGCGGGCGACCGCCGGGCCTTTTTGTCTGAGCGCGTGCAGCGTTACAGCGTCCGCGACACTTCCACGATCTCGTACACCTCGAGCTGGTCGCCCTTGTTGACGTCGTTGAAGTTCTTGATCGACAGGCCACACTCGAACCCCGCCTTCACCTCGCGGACGTCGTCCTTGAAGCGCTTGAGCGAGTCGAGCTCGCCGTCGTGGATGACGACGTTGTCGCGCAGCACGCGGATCTTGGCCCCGCGGCGCACGAGGCCCTCGAGCACGTAGCAGCCGGCCACCGTGCCGACCTTCGAGATGCGATAGACCTCGCGCACCTCGACCAGCCCGAGACGGTTCTCCTTCTGCTCGGGCGTCAGCATGCCGGACAGCGCCGCCTTCACCTCGTCGACCGCCTCGTAGATGATGTCGTAGTAGCGGATCTGCACGCCGTTGGCCTCGGCGAGCTTGCGCGCCTGTGCATCGGCGCGGGTGTTGAAGCCGATGATGACGGCCTTCGAGGCGAGCGCGAGATTGACGTCGGACTCGGTGATGCCGCCGACGCCGGCGTGCACGATGTTCACCTTCACCTCGTCGGTCGACAGCCGCGACAGCGCGTGCGACAGGCCTTCGTAGCTGCCCTGCACGTCGGCCTTGATGATCAGCGTGAGCGTCTTGGCGCCCGCCTCACCCATCTGGTCGAACATGTTCTCGAGCTTCGCGGCGTGCTGCTTGGCGAGCTTCACGTCCCGGAACTTGCCCTGGCGGAACAGCGCGATCTCCCGCGCCTTGCGCTCGTCGCCAAGCGCCATCACGTCCTCGCCGGCGAGCGGCACGTCCGAGAGGCCCTGGATCTCGACCGGATACGACGGACCCGCCTCGCTCACCGCGTGCCCGTTCTCGTCGGTCATCGCGCGCACGCGACCGAACACGGCACCGGCGAGGATCACGTCGCCGCGCTTCAGCGTGCCCGAATGCACGAGCACCGTCGCCACCGGCCCGCGACCCTTGTCGAGGCGCGACTCGATGACGATGCCCTTCGCAGGCGCGTCCTTCGGCGCCTTCAGCTCCAGCACTTCGGCCTGCAGCAGGATCGCGTCGAGCAGGTTGTCGATGCCCTGCCCGGTGCGTGCCGAGACCTGCACGAACTGCGTTTCGCCGCCGTACTCCTCAGGCAGCACGTTCTCAGCGACGAGCTCCTGCTTCACGCGGTCGGGGTTGGCCTCGGGCTTGTCGATCTTGTTCACCGCGACCACGATCGGCACGTTGCCCGCCTTCGCATGCGCGATGGCTTCCTTCGTCTGCGGCATGACGCCGTCGTCGGCCGCGACGACCAGCACGACGATGTCCGTCACCTTCGCGCCGCGCGCACGCATGGCGGTGAAGGCCTCGTGGCCCGGCGTGTCGAGGAACGTGATCGTGCCCTTCGGCGTCTCGACGTGATAGGCGCCGATGTGCTGCGTGATGCCGCCGGCTTCGCCGATCGCCACGCGGGTGCG
>DASTGQ010000494.1:0-3517 GCA_035718985.1 Gemmatimonadaceae bacterium | reverse complement strand
GCGACCAGCGGGAAATCCATCTCCACCACCCCGGGCGGCGGCGCGGCGATGCCCAGCTCTCCCTCACTGCTCCAGAGCTCGTTGCCGCCCGGGCTGAGCCACTGGAGCGCGACCCGATGGCTTCCGACGTCTGCCGGCGAGCCCTTGAGGTGCACCACCAGAGTGGCGCGCGGATGAAGCGCGGGAAGGCTGCCGACCTGCAGCGCATCGAACACGCCGAGGATGTTGAGCTTTCCTTCCTGGGAGAGGTTCGCCGCATCGGCGAAGAGTGCGAAGGCCACGTGCATGCTGCGAAGGTAGCATCATCGGGCTCCGTTTGAAACAGCGTCCGAGCACCCTAGCTTTGAGGATGGCATCTACCCTCGACGTGACGGCGGCTCGCCCGTCCCAAGCCGCCCCATCCGGGCTGACCGTCACCGATCTTCTGCTGCTGTGCATGGCCGTCATCTGGGGAGTGAACTATGCCGTCGTGAAGTTCGGCGCGGCGCAGGTCGATCCCCTCGTCTTCAACAGCGTGCGCGTCGTGCTCGCCACGGTGGTGCTCGTCGCCATCGTCGTGGTTACGGCGCAGCCATGGCCGCGTGGGCGCGAGCTGTGGGCGCTGCTCGGGCTCGGCGTGCTCGGCAACGGCCTCTATCAGTACCTCTTCATCGAGGGCATCGCCCGCACCCGCGCCGGCGACGCTGCGCTCATCCTTGCCGCGGCGCCGGCGTTCATGGCCATCATCGGCCGGATGCGCGGCACGGAGCGCACCGGCGCCCTGGGCGTTGCCGGAATCCTCCTCTCGCTCTCGGGGATCACGTTGGTGGTCTTCGGCGATTCGGGGGGCGCCGCTCATGCCGCGTCCGTCACGGGCGACCTGCTGCTCCTCGTTGGCTGCCTCTGCTGGTCGCTCTACACCGTGTTCCTCCGGCCCTACACCGAGCGCGTGGACGGCATCACGCTGTCCGCGGTGACGATGATCGGGGGCGCAGTCCCGCTGGTGCTCGTATCACTCCCGACGCTGTCCCGCGTGAACCTCGGCTCCGTTGGCATCGGTGGATGGGCAGCGGTGGCGTACAGCGGGCTGCTCGCCCTCGTCGTCGCCTATCTTTTCTGGTATCGCGGCGTGAAGACGCTCGGCCCCACGCGGTCGGCGATGTACGCCAACCTGCAGCCCATCATCGCGCTCGCCGTCGCATGGGCGACGCTGCATGAGACGCCGCGCCTGCTGCAGCTCATCGGTGCTGCATGCATCCTCGGTGGTCTTCTCCTCACCCGGCTCCAGGTGGCGCCGGTCAACCCTCCCTGTGAATGAAAGTCGTCCTCTTCGACATCGATGGCACCATCCTCTGGACGGACGGTGCGGGGCGACGCGCCGTGCAGAGCGCCCTGGAGGACGTATTCGGGGCGCCTGTGCCACAGGGCCACGAGTTCGACGGCAAGACCGATCCCCAGATCGTGCGCGAGCTGATGCAGCTCGCCGGAGTGCCTCACGGAGACATCGACGGGCGGCTGCCGCATGCGCTCGAGCGCTACGTGGAGCTGCTGCACACGGAGCTGGGTGCGCTCGACGGGCCCGACCACGTCCTGCCGGGCATTCCAGAGCTGCTCGACGACCTCGAATCGCGTGACGACGTGCTCCTGGGCCTGCTCACGGGCAACGTGCTTCCCGGGGCGATAGCGAAACTGACCGCGGTCGGCATCGACGCGTCGCGCTTCAGGATCGGCGCGTACGGCTCTGACCACGCGCACCGTCCGGAGCTGCCCGCCATTGCGCGCGACCGTGCGGAAGCGCTGCTCGGTCGCCAGATTGCGGGGAGCGACGTGGTGGTCATCGGGGACACGCCGGCCGACATGGGCTGTGGACGCGGCATCGGCGCTCGTGCCATCGGCGTCGCGACCGGCCGCTACTCCGTCGACGACCTGCGAGCGTGCGGGGCAGCGGCCGTGTTCGACGACCTGTCCCATACCGAGTCGGTGGTGCGCGCCATCATGGGGGCGTAGCGAATGCTCGAGGTCGAGCTCAAGAGCGTGGTGGACGACATCCCGCGGCGGCGTGCGCTGGTGGAGCGCGCCGGCGGAACGCTCGCGTGGGCCGGCCGACTGCTGGATCGTCGCTACGACACGCCGGAGCATTCACTCGCGCACCGGGATCACGTGCTTCGGCTGCGTGTCTACCAGAATGGGCCCGACTCGCGCGCGGAGCTCGACTGGAAGGGTCCCACCGGGCACAGCGACGGGTACAAGGTGCGCGAGGAGCTCGGTGTCCACGTGACGGAGGCCAGCGTGCTCGCCGACCTGCTCGCCCGGCTCGGCTACGTGGTCACGGTGGAGATCGACCGCGAGATTGCGCAGTACGAGCTCGGCGGTGCCACGGTGCGGTTCGAGCGCTATCCGCGGCTCGACGACCTCGTGGAAGTCGAAGGGACGCCCGAGCAGATCGAGCGCGCCATCGTCGCCCTCGGCATGCCACGTGAAGGGTTCACCAGCGAGCGACTGCCGGACTTCGTGCGCCGCTACGAGGCGCGCACGGGGGCACGCGCGGCGCTGTGTCAGTCCGAGCTTGACGGCGAGCGACATTATGACCCCGCCAATGCCTGACGACGTGCACCTTCCCGAGCTGGCGCGCTCGTTGCGCGCGCTCGGCGCCGTGCATGGCGCCGCCGCCGAGGCGGCGCACGCCGCCGTCTTCGGCCCGCTGCTCGATGCGCGCGTTCTCGCCGCCGCCGATGGTTTCGCCGGCGCCCTGTCGGCGTTTCGCGGTCACGCGCTCGGCGCCAGGATCGTGGCGCGGGCCGCCGACGCGGCGCGGGAAGGGGAGCTGGACGCCGCGCAGGCGCGTGCACGTGTTGCGCGCGCGCGCGAGGCCGTCGAGCCGCTCCGGGGCGAGCTGCGCGCGCTCGATGCCATCGTGCCCGCATCGACGGATGTGCTGTCACCTTCGTCGCCGCAGGCCCTGGCCTGGCTGCGGCAACTGACCCGAGTCTTCCGCTCGGCCGACGTTGCATGTGCGGCGCTGGCGCGCGTGCTCGGCGAGCCGGTCAGCGGTGCCCCGCGCGGTTGGCTTGGTCGACTGCGCCGATGATCGTCGGCATCGGGATCGACCTCGTGGAAGTGGAACGCATGCGCCAGCTGCTCGATCGGAAGGGGGATCGCGCCCTGCAGCGGCTCTTCACCGACGGCGAGCGCGAGTACGCGTGCGCTCATCCCGAGCCGGCGCGGCAGCTCGCGGCGCGGGCCGCGGCGAAGGAGGCGGCGTTCAAGGCGCTCGCCGGCAACGACCTTGCGCGCGGCATCGGCTGGCGCGAGCTGGAAGTGCTCTCGCGCGTCGGCCGCGCGCCCGCGCTCCTGCTCCACGGCCGCGCTGCCGAGCGCGCGAGCGAGCTGCTCGTGAGTCGGGTGCATCTGTCGCTCACGCATACGGAGACCACGGCGGCCGCCGTGGTGCTGGCGGAGCGCGACTGATCGATGGGAGGACCGGAGGACCGGAGGACGGGAGGACCGGAGGACCGGGGGGGACGGGAGGATTCTGCCG
>DASTGQ010000493.1:0-2377 GCA_035718985.1 Gemmatimonadaceae bacterium | reverse complement strand
CGTGCACGACGACGGCACAGTCGGCCGCGGCCGGCTGCAGCACACGCACGACCGCGCCGCTCACGCCACCCATCTGTGCGGCGTGCGCGCCGAGCACTTGGTGCGGGTTCGCATGCTGCCCCTCCAGCAGCGCGGCGCGCTCCCCCGCGTCGATCGCGGGGATCGCCGGCTCCGGCGCGAGGCGCGCCGGCGCGGAGGACGCCCGTCTGATGGGAGTCTCGCTCATCGATCGCTCATGGTGTGTGTTGCTCCTTCGGCGTCAACGGATCGTGTCGGACGTCGTCGCTCGTCGCGATCCGGCGGTCCGCGCCATAGCGCAGCAGCATCAGCGTGTGCGGATCCACCGTCACCCGTCCGCGCCGCACCACCGGCAGCTCGTACTTCGCCGTGTCCACCATCACGACCCAGATCTTCATCTCGCCCAGCGTCGGCAGCGTGAAGCGCACCGGCGCCTCGCTGCCGTTCAGGAGAAGGAGCAGCGTGTCGCCCGACACGATATGCCCCCGGTCGTCCACTTCGTCCGTCGCCATCCCGTCGATCAGCATGCCGAACGCCTGTGACTCGGCATTGCCCCAGTCTTCGTCGTGCAGCTCCTTGCCGTCCGGGCGCAGCCAGGTCACGTCCTTCCGCTTGGAACCCTCCATCACGGCGCCGCGGAAGAAATGCCGGCGCCGCAGCACGGGATGCGCCTGCCGCAGCGCGAGCAGCTTCCGCGTGAACGCCTGCAGGCTCGCCTCCTCCGGCGTCAGCTCCCAGTTCACCCACGTGAGCTCGTTGTCCTGCGCGTACGCGTTGTTGTTGCCGCGCTGGGTGCGCCCCATCTCGTCGCCGTGCGCCAGCATCGGCACGCCCTGCGAGAAGGCGAGCGTCGCGAGGAAGGTCCGCATCAGCCGGAAGCGCATGTCGTTGATCGCGGGGTCGTTCGTCTCCCCTTCCACGCCCCAGTTGCGGCTCACGTTGTCGTTGTGGCCGTCCTGGTTGTTCTCCCCGTTCGCCTCGTTGTGCTTCTGCTCGTAGCTCACGAGGTCGCGCAGGGTGTAGCCGTCGTGCGCCGTGATGAAGTTGATGCTCGCGTACACGCCGCGGTCGCTCGCCGAGAAGATGTCGCTCGATCCCGCCATGCGACTCGCCATCTCGGCCACCATCCCCTTCTCCCCCTTCCAGAACTTGCGCACCGCGTCGCGGTACTTGCCGTTCCATTCCGTCCACCGCACGGGGAAGTTGCCGACCTGATAACCGCCCGGCCCCACGTCCCACGGCTCGGCGATCAGCTTCACGTCGGCGAGCGTCGGGTCCTGCTGCATGATGTCGAAGAACGCCGACAGCTTGTCCACGTCGTACAGCTCGCGCGCCAGCACGGGCGCCAGGTCGAAGCGGAAGCCGTCCACGTGCATCTCCTTCACCCAGTACCGGAGCGAGTCCATCACGAGCTGGATCGTCCGCGGGTGCCGCATGTTCAGCGAGTTCCCCGTGCCGGTGAAGTCGGTGTAGAAGCGCGGGTTCTCCTCGAGGCGGTAGTACGCCGAATTGTCGATCCCCTTCAGCGACAGCGTCGGCCCGAGATGGTTCCCCTCGCCGGTGTGGTTGTACACCACGTCGAGGATCACCTCGAGGCCGGCCGCGTGCAGCGTCTTCACCATGGTCTTGAACTCGTAGACCTGGTTGCCGAGACCGCGCGTCGCGTAGCGGACGTCGGGCGCGAAATAACCGATCGAATTGTACCCCCAATAAGTCGTCAGGCCGCGCTCGGCCAGGTGCCGGTCCACCACGAACTGGTGCACCGGCAGCAGCTCCAGCGCGGTGATGCCGAGCGACTGGAAGTACTCGATCATCGGATCGCTGCACAGCCCGAGATAGGTGCCGCGCAGCTCGGGCGGCACCTCGGGATGCTTCATCGTCATCCCCTTGACGTGGCACTCGTAGATGATCGTCCGGTTGTACGGCACCCCGAGCGGCCGGTCGTCCTCCCAGGTGAATGCCGAGTCGATGACGACCGACTTCGGCACGCCCCCCGCCGAGTTCGACGGATCGGGATCGAGATCCTCGCGCGGTCCACCCACCTTGTACGCGAACAGGTGGTTGCTCCACTTGATCGCGCCGGTGATCGCCTTGGCGTACGGATCGATCAGCAGCTTGTTCGGGTTGAAGCGATGACCCCGCTCCGGGTCGTACGGCCCCGCCACGCGGTAGCCGTAGTACTGGCCGGGACGCACGTCGGGGAGGAAGCAGTGCCAGACCTGGTCGGTGCGCTCGGTGATCTTGATGCGCGCCGCTTCCTCCGCGTCGCCGTCCTCACGGTAGAGGCACAGCTCCACGCCGGTCGCGTTCTCGGAGAAGAGCGCGAAGTTCACCCCCGTGCCGTCCCACGTCGCGCCGA
>DASTGQ010000492.1:0-3603 GCA_035718985.1 Gemmatimonadaceae bacterium | reverse complement strand
ATCGCCACGAGCATCGCGTTGCCGAACAACTTGTACGCCGCGGCGAGGTCGGAGCGCTCGCCCACGTACCACACCTCGCCGGTCATCCGATCCAGCGCGTCGCGCACCTGCCCATAAGTCGCCGAAGGACCGGCGACGAGCATCATTCCCTGGGCCGCGCGCGCCGCCGCCGGGGACATGAACACCGGTGCATGCAGGAAGTGCACGTGCTCCTTCGCCAGCCGCTTCGCGCGCTCGGCAGTGGTGGAGGGCAGAGTGGTGGTGTGATCCACCACCACGGCGCGATCGCCGAGTCCGGGGCGCATCGCGGCGATCGTTTCGTCTACCGTCTTGTCGTCGAACAGAATAAGGTGGACTCGCTCGGCACCCTTCACCGCATCGGCGGGAGAGTCAGCCACCCGTGCACCGAGCGCCGCCAGCGGCTCGGCCTTCGCGCGCGTCCGGTTCCACACGGTGAGCTCCGTTCCGCGGCGAGACAGTAGCCCGTCGGCGAAGGCGCTTCCCAGCAAGCCCGTTCCAAGCAATGCGACTCGGGTCATCCAATCCTCGATGTCATCGGGTACGCCCGGAGAATAACGCATGCGCCTGCTCCCATGGAGCACCGGTCGTTCGCGACATCGGACCGGCGCTCGAGACTGGCGCACTTCGTGCGGCCCGTCTGCGCGCCCGCCTCCGGGCGCGTCCCACGCGCCTCGTACTCAGTGGTCCCGCTCCAGCAAGAGGAGTCCCATGCGCGCTGCTCCAGTACTGTTCATCTTCGTCGCCATCGCCGGTTGCGCCACGTCCGGTCCGTCCGCTGGCTCTTCCGCCACCGCCAGCGCGAGCACGTCGCCAGCGAGCGCCCGCGCCGTCATGCATGACCAGAGCGGACGCGAGCTCGGCACGCTCACGCTCAGCGAGTCGGGCCAGGGCTTCGTGACCACGGGAACGCTCCAGCACCTCGCGCCTGGCATTCATGGCATCCACATCCATACCGTCGGCTCGTGCGAGGGCACGTTCACTTCGGCGGGCGGCCACTGGAACCCCACCGGGAAGCAGCACGGGTTCGAGAACCCGATGGGTCCTCACCTCGGCGACCTGCAGAACATCACCGCGGGCGCCGATAGCACGGCCGAGATTGCGGTGAGCAATCGCGGCGGTGGCATCCTGCGCGGCGTGGGCGGCCTGCTCGACACCGACGGCGCAGCCGTTGTCGTTCACGCGGGACCGGACGACTATCGTACCGACCCGGCTGGCAACTCGGGCGCACGGATCGCCTGCGGCGTCCTGCGGTAACACCTGACGCACGACATGAGACCGCGCTACTGCTTGGGGAGTAGCGCGGTCATTTCACGCGTCACACATTTCGGTGTGTGTCTGCGTTGGTCTTTTCCTTCCTCTCCCGTTACCCCGTTCCATCGCGATGTACCGTTGCGTCGTCCTTCACCGGAACGGCACCAGCGAGCTGCAGGAAGTCCAGCCCGCACTGCACCAGAAGCTGCGTCACCTCGAATACAAGCGCTTCGTCGTGGAGTATGTGCGGGAATCCGACGGCCTTTCCAGCACGGCACCGCTGTATTGCCAATTCAGCCCGTCGTCGTGGCAGGCGGCCAATGCGGCGAAGCAGCTGTGGGGGCGGCAGGCCGGCACCGTCCGCCTGTTCGACGAGGACGGCCACCTCGTGCAGGATTCCATGTCGTCCGCCGGCACCCCGTTCCAGGGTTCGCCGACCATTCCCGCGCCGCCTGCGCCGAGCGCGGAGCGCGTGGCCACCGCGCGCCCCGACGCGGGAGCCGTGACGGGGAATGCGGCGCAAGGAAGGGAGCGTCCGTCATTCACGAACGAGGACGTGGAGCTGCTGAACGCGCTGACGAGGTTCGTGCAGGAGCCATTCGTGCCGGACTCGGCGTTCGGCGCCGTGTCGCGTGACGTCGTGATGCAGAAAGTAAGAGATCTCGCCCTGCGCATCGCGAGCTGGACCACCCGTTCATAGCGCCACCTGGCGCGTCGATTGCTTCTCATGGCCGAGTCGGCACGGTGCCCACCACACGCGTGCATCACTCGCATCCCGGGGGAAGCATGCACAACAGTTCACTGCGAATCGCGATCGTGGCAGCCGCTCTTGCAGCGGCCCCCGTGCTCGCGGCATCGGCACAGGGGAATCCGATGCGAATGGGGCGAGGGATGGTCATGATGAACAACCAGAAGCAGGTGGTCGATCACATGATCGTCGGCGATTCAATGGAAGTGGAGATGGCGAAGCTGGCCGCGGCACGCTCGCAGAACGCGGCAGTGCGCAACTTCGCGAACACGCTCGTCACCGACCACACGAACCACCTCGCCAACCTCCGCAAGCTCGCCGGCAAGCGGGACATCGGCCGCGAGGCCAACCCAGCCGATTCCAGCGGCATGCGCAACGGGCGCATGCTCTCGCGCATGCAGTCCATGACGGCGGACTCCACCTTCGATCGCAACTTCGTCAGGCAGGAGGTGCGGCACCACATGCGCGCGCTGGCAGAGCTGAACGACCTGCGTTCTGTCGCGAGGGACGACGATCTCCAGCATGACATCGACGCCACGCGCCCCGTGCTGGAGCGCCATCTCGCGCTGGCGCGCAGCCTCGCCGCGCAGATGGGCATCCCTGCCGATTCGGGTCGCGGGCGCCGTGGCGGGCCGCCGCGCCGGTAGGCCCCGCCGAGTCACCTGCGGAAGGCGCACTGACGAGAAGGCCCGCGGAGATCGTCTCCGCGGGCCTTCTCGTCAGTGACATCGTCGGTTCACCGTCAGGTCGCGCCGAACGTGAAGACCGTCTCCTCGTCGTACTCCTCGCCGGGACGCAGTACGACGGACGGGAACGCAGGCTCGTTCGGCGAATCGGGGAAATGCTGTGTCTCCAGGCAGAAGCCGGTACGATGCGCATAGCGCCGTCCGCCCTTCCCCGTGATGCTGCCGTCGAGGAAGTTGCCGGAGTACAGCTGCACGCCCGGCTGCGTCGTGCGCACCTCCAATGTTCGCCCGGACGTCGGCTCGTGCACGCGCGCCGCCAGCGCCAGCGTGTGGTCATCTGCGCGGTCGATCACGAAGTTGTGATCGTACCCGCCGGCAAGGGCGAGCTGCTCGTCCCGCGCATCGATGCGTGCGCCGATCGGCGTCGGCGAGCGGAAGTCGAAGGACGTACCGCTCACGTCGCGCAGCACTCCCGTGGGGATGAGTCCCGCATCCACCGGAGTGAAGCGGCTCGCGTTCATCGTGAGCACGTGTCCGAGCACGTCCGTCGTGCCCGCCGTCAGGTTGAAGTAGCTGTGCTGCGTCAGGTTGAGGATCGTCGGCTTGTCCGTCCGCGCGCGATAGCGAACGCGCAGCTCTCCGGATGACGCCAGCACGTAGCTCACCACGACATCGAGGCGGCCGGGATATCCCTCTTCGCCGTCCTCGCTCACGTAGCGGAAGGCGACGGCCGGTTGAGCATCCTCCGTAAGCACCTCGCCACGCCAGAGTCGCTTGTCGAAGCCGCGCACGCCACCGTGCAGGTGGTTCTCGCCGTCATTGCGCGCGAGCTGGTACGTCACGCCGTCGAGGGCGAACCGGCCGCGCGCGATGCGATTGGCAAACCGACCCACCACC
>DASTGQ010000491.1:0-2448 GCA_035718985.1 Gemmatimonadaceae bacterium | reverse complement strand
ATGAAGCTCGCGTTCCCGCCCCCCACCGGGAAGGCGCTGGCGTTGTTGAACACCTGCCCCGTGGGGACGCCGCCGGGGATGGTGACGACGAGTCCCTGCTTGACGCCGAGTCCGTTGTAGAGCGTGGAGACGCCGGTGCCGTTGTCGGAGACCCAGAACGGCGACGCCGCACCGAAGGAGATCCCCCACGGGTTCTGGAGCTGCGGGTCGGTGTTCGCGGCGCGGCCGGGAATGTCCGAGGTGAGGTTGGTCTGGACGTACTGCGCACGTGCCGGAGCGCCGAGGGTCACGAGCGCGGCAGGGACAGCGAGTGCGAGGCAGAGACGCGACAACGGCCGCGTCGCGATGTGGTACGACATGATCGGCTCCCTTGGCGTGGGTGTGCGCGCCAGCCGGTGTGGCTGACAGGCGTCGCGGTGGCGCATCACGCAGGCCAATGCAGCACGTGTTTGCGGAAGGGTGCCGTCGTGTCGCCTACAGAGGGAAAACCGTTACGATGACGACGTGCGACGATATCCGACGTGTATCACGATGTTACGACGTGTGTAATGAACCGGGACGACGCTCGAACGGACGGAGCGGATAGAGGCCGCGTCGTGTGGCTTCTGACGAGGCTTGCCGATCCCGGGTCCAGTGATGCACATCCGATATACGTCGCGACCGGCCCGCGCGCCCAGATCACCGCTGCACACCCGTCACCGAACGAGAGCTCCCGATGCCCCTCGCCCTGCCGTCGATCCGGCTCGCCCTGCTGAGCGCGTTCACAGTCTTCCTCATCGGCGGATGCTCCTCCACGGATCCGTTCGGGCCGACTGTCGAGGTGTCCCTCGACGTCCGCCAGCCGGCGGCGCTGCCATCCACGCTGCGGATCGTCGTCGGAACGAGCAACATCTCCCTGCATGCAGACGCGACGTCATCGGCCGCGAGGACGATGATGCACGTGAGCGGATACGGCGAGCAGCCGGTCCAGGTCACCCTGCTCGGCAGCCAGTCGGAGATCCTCGCGACCGTCTCCTCATCGCTGCAGCTGCAGGCCGGGTATCAGTACGGCCTCGGCGGGATGGTATCGCGCGTCCGACCGATCGGGCTCTGCGTCAGTTCGATCGCCGCGCTGCCGCTGCGCAACAGCCCGAGTGACACGCTGTTCGTCCTTTACTCGGCGCTGCCGAAGGGCGCGGTGTGCTAGCTGGAGGTTGACGGCCGCGCCGCGAGCCACTGCCTGAACGACCGCTGGCTCTCGCCCGAAGGGACACCGTTGAGGAGATTCTCGACGCTGATGTCCTCGTCGAGATCCGCCCAGTGAATTCCCTCCCCGCGTCCGATGAGCCGCCAATGCGCACGCTCGCGCGGAGTGGCATGCAGCAGCCGCGGGTACCACGCGAGTGGCGCCGTGATCGAGCGCCCGTCCACGAGCTCGACGGTGAGCGCATCCTCGCTCGTCGTCACCCGCTGGGCGAGCGCCGGCCAGTGCTCAATCGGAGAAGTACTCATCCCACACCCTCAGCAGCTGCGCCTCATTGGCGCGTACCAGTTCCAGAATACGGTTGATCTCGTCTCTTCGGAAGCGGCCGCCTTCCCGAAGGCGCACGGGGTTCAGCCATATCTTGGCGTGGTTCTTCTCGCGCTCGACGTGAACATGTGGTGGTTCACGCCGATCGCCCGCAAAGAAGAAGAGACGATACGGCCCAACGCGGAGAGCTGTTGGCACGCGGAAGAAGAATGACTTCGAGGAAACTCGGCGAATATGCCGGGCTTACTTCTAAGGCCATTCGACCAGCACAGTACCATCCAATCATCGCCAGTTGTAGCAATTACAGATTCGAGGCAAAGACCGAAAGACCGAAAGACCGGTCCTCCGGTCCTCCGGTCCTCCGGTCCATCGGTCCTCCCTTCTAGGCCGCCCTATCCGTGCACCCCGTGAACTTCGTGTTGTTCTGCTCGGCCTGCGGCACGGGGAGATTGACGTCCGTACCGTAGGTGCCACCCTTGAAGAACGCGCCGACCGGGAACACGGTGTTGGCGGGGCGCTGGTACTGACGCACGAGGCGGCGCATGTCGCCGAGCCGCTCGCCGCGACCGAACGTCCAGAACGCCTTCTCGCGGAACTGCAGCGAGAGCCGCGCATCGGGCGTCACCGGATCCACCAGCGGCGCCATGCCGCTCACCGTCAGCCCGGTGGAGATCTGCGTCGGGCCGGCGCGCAGCGTGTTCAGGATGGACAGCCACGTCACCGGATCATTCTGCGACAGCGCCACCTCGGACTCGATCAGCCGCGCGTCGATGCCGTTGAGCACGGCGATCGGATCCGTCGATCCCGGCGGAGTGCCGGTGGACGCCCAGATGAGCTGCTGCGTGAACGGCGTGGTGGAATCGAACGCCTTGCCCGTGCCACTCGTCGGCACGCGTGGGTCCTTCGCCGACTTGAAGGGGATGGCGTTCGTGATGATC
>DASTGQ010000490.1:0-14426 GCA_035718985.1 Gemmatimonadaceae bacterium | reverse complement strand
CTCGAGCGGCTCAGGGCGATGCTGGAGAGCGGGGTCATCCGGCGCATCCGGCAGACGCTCATGGCCACCAACCTCGCGCCCGGCGCGCTGGTGGCGTGGCAGGTTGCTCCCGATCAGCTCGACGCCGCGTTCGACTATCTCTCGAAGGTCGATCCGTTCTCCGGCCACGTCGTCATCCGCAGCACGGACGCCGAGACGACCGGTTCCGTGTACCGGCTGTGGACCACGCTGAAGGTGCCGCAGGGCTTCTCGATGCGGCGCCACTGCGAGATGCTCGCCGAGCGGATCGGCGCCACGGCGTTCCGCATCATGCCGGCAAAGCGGCTCTTCGCGCTCGGCGTGGGCCACGTGCGCCGCCGCGGCATCGAGCCGGGCAGCCGCACCGAAGGGCCCGGCCGCGTGATCGACACGAACATCGTGGAGCTCAGTGACCTAGAATGGCGCGTGCTCGGTCCGCTCAAGCGGGAGTTCGCGCCCGATGAGCTTCGCGTCGAACCGTGGCGCCCGCGCGCCGAGGAAGCGGATGTGCCGTACGACGAGTTCGTGCGCGTCGCGCGCAGCCTGGCCGAGCGTGGCGTGATCGGTCGTTTCTCCACGTTCCTGGAGCACGTGAAGCCGTCGGCATCTGGCGAGCGCGTCACACGCTACAACGCACTCTTCCACTGGCGCGTTCCGGAAGGCCGCGAGATCGAGGCGGGGAAGGAAGTGGGCCGGCATCACATCCTCACGCACGCCTACTGGCGTGAGGGCGGTGATGAGTTCGCGCACGTGAACATCATGGCGGTGGCGCACGGCACCGAGAAGTCGGTCGTGCTCGCGCACAAGGCGGCGATCGATCGCCATCTGGAGGAGGCGGGCATCCCCGTGTCGTACACCAACGTCTTCTGGGGCGGACGCAGCGAGATCAAGCCGTCGGAGATCATGCCGCAGGCCTACGAAGCGTGGCTGCGCGAGACGGGCGTCGATCCCGCCTCGATGCGGGAGGGCTGAGGCGCGGCGTCACGCCCCTCGCCTCTCCCGCCGCCGATGCGTCTCTTCGTCATTCTCTACCGGCTGCTGCCACTCGCGCTCGCCTTCTGGCGCGACTATCGGCGCTGGTTCTTCTTCGGCTCGCCCGCCGTGCGGACGCCAGCCGACCACGAGCGACGCGCCCAGCGCCTCGTCCTGCAGCTCGCCGCGCTCGGGCCCACGTTCGTGAAGATGGCGCAGCTCTTCGCCGGCCGCGCGGACATCCTCCCACCCGTGTACGCCAAGGCGCTCACGACGCTCACCGACCAGGTGCCCATGGTGTCGGCGAGCGAGATCGCGCGCGTGATCACGGAGGAGTACGGGGCACCGCCCGACGAGCTGTTCGAGCGCTTCGACTGGACGCCGCTCGCGGCCGCGTCGCTGGGCCAGGTGCACCGCGCGTCGCACGAGGGCCAGGAAGTGGTGATCAAGGTGCTCCGGCCTGGCGTGGAAGCGCTCGTCGCCGCCGACGTGCGCGCGTCACGACGGATCATCCGCGTCGTGGAACGCTGGTGGCCGAACCCGCACGTCATCGGCACGCGGGTCGTAATCGAGGAGTTCGCCGTCCGCGTCGCGGAGGAGATGGACTTCCGCTGCGAAGCGGCGCATGCCATCGCCATCGCCGGCAACTTCGCGGGGAAGCGCGAGGTGTGGGTCCCGCACGTCTACACGACGATGGTGCGCCAGCGCGCGCTCGTGCTGGAGTACTGCCCTGGTCGGCGCGTGGACCGGCTGGACGAGTGGGTGAGCGAGCGCCGCATCGACCCCGACCGGGTGGTGCGCGAAGTCATGGACCTCTACGCGCGGATGATGCTCGTGCACGGGCTCTTCCACGCCGACCCGCACCCGGGCAACGTGCACGTCGCCGCCGACGGCCGCGTCATCCTGCTCGACTTCGGCATGGTGGTGCGCGTGCCGCTCGAGCTGCGTCGCGAGCTCGTCGCCGCCATCTTCGCGGCCATCCGCAAGGATCCAAAGGCGCTCGCCGACAGCTTCTATCGCCTGGGCCTCGTCACCACGGGCGCCGATCCGGCGGTGATCGAACGATTGGCCGCCGTGCTGCTCAACGTCGCGCACGAGCGCAACACTACCCGCGAACGGATGGACCTGCTCGCCGACGAGGTGCTCGCGGAGCTGTTCGACTGGCCCATCGTGCTGCCGAGCCACCTCGTGTACTTCGCGCGCACCGCCGCGCTCATCGAAGGGCTCGGTACGCACTACGATCCGCACTTCAATGCGCTCGCGTTCGCCACGCCCATCGCGATTTCGCTGCGCGCGCGGATCATCTCGTCGCTCTACCCGGATGGCAATCGCCCCACCGTGGATCCGGCGAAAGTGCTGGGGGCGGCAATCGGTGCCGTCGCGCGCGTGCTGCGGGAGACGGGCGAAAACCTCGTGAGCGCCGTGCGAGGCGCGGTCGCGGAAGCGTCGCTGCCTTCGGACGCCGCGCTTGGCGTCGGCGGGCGCATGCCCCTCGCCAACGGTTCACCGCCGGTCGCGCGTAGTAGCAGCGAATGACGAATCCGGACGCGCGAGGCGTCCGGTCACGATTTTCCCGCAGGTCATGCGTTCCCTGTTGCTTCGCTTCGCCACTTTCGCCGCGGCCGTGATGCTTTGCGCCGGCGTGGCTCATGCCCAGGTCGGTTCCACGACGGACATCATCATGGGCAGGGTGCTCGCGCCCGATTCCACTCCCGTCGTGGGCGCGCGCATCGAGGTCACGTCCAACGAGACGGGCATCACCCGACGCAAGGAGACCAACGAGCGCGGCGAGTTCTCCATCCTCTTTCCCGATGGCGGCGGCGCCTATCGCCTGCGCGCCAGCTTCCTCGGCTATGCGCCATACGAGGTGGCGGTGCAGCGGCAGGCGGACGAGGATCGCCTCATCGTCAACATCCGCCTGTCGCGCACTGCGCAGGTGCTGCAGGCCGTGACGGTGCGTGCTCGGAACGACGCGGGTGTGCAGGATCGCCCGACCGCGGGGAGCGTGGAGCGGAACCTCACCGCGGCGCAGCTCGACCGGCTGCCGGTCGACAAGGGCGATCTGGCCACGGTGGCGACGCTCGTGCCGGGGGTGATCGGGACTGCCGCGACCGACTCCACGGCCGCCGTCTTTTCCGTCGCCGGCCAGCCCACCAACCAGAACCAGATCACCCTCGACGGCCTCAGTTTCGGCTCGGGGAGCGTCCCCGCCGAGGCCGTGCGCGCCACGCGCGTCATCACCAACACGTACGACGTGAGCCGCGGCCAGTTCACCGGCGGCCAGGTGGCCTCGACGACGCGCGGCGGCACGAACAACGTGCAGGGTGTCGTGTCGTACGCGTTGCGCGACCCGGATCTCGAGTTCGTCGACTCGTCGTCGGCGTCGTTCGGCCAGAAGTATCAGCAGAACAGCCTCAACCTCGGAGCCGGCGGCCCGATCGTGCGCGACGAGGCGTTCGTGTTCGGCGCGCTGTCGCTGTCGCGGCGCACCAACCCGCTCTCGTCGCTCCTTGCCGCCGATCCGCAGACGCTCTCACGCCTCGGCGCGAGCCAGGACTCCGTGACGCGCTTCCTCGGCCGGCTTGCCGGCATCGGCGTCGCGCCGACGCTCCCCGGCATCCCGGACAATCACCTCGCCGACAACGCGTCCGCGCTGGTGCGCTTCGACTACTCGCTCGGGGAAGCGCACACGCTCACCCTCCGCGGTGACTGGCGTGGCCAGTCGCAGGATGCCACGCGCATCTCGTCGCTCAGCGTGCCGAGCACCGGGGGGAACCTGCGCACGACGGGCGGCGGGGTCATGGTGTCGCTCACCTCGCACCTCGGCCGCTTCATCAACGAGGGGCGCATCTACCAGTCGTCCGACCGACAGAACACCGAGCCCTACCTCGCGATCCCGGGCGGGCGCGTCACCGTGGCGTCCGTGCTCGACAACGGCGCGAGGAGCCTCACCACGCTGCAGTTCGGCGGCAATCCGTCGCTCCCGCAGCTCACCCACAGCCGCCTGCTCGAGGCCACGGACGAAATCTCGTGGGTGAGCGAGAACGGCGCGCATCGCTACAAGCTTGGCGGACTCGTGAACGAGGATCGGTCGTCCGTCGGCACGATCCCGAATCGGTACGGCACCTTCTACTTCAATTCGCTCGCCGACTTCGAGGCGAACCAGCCGGCGCAGTACACCCGCACCATCTCGGGCCGCGATCGGCTCGCGGGCAGCAACAACCTCGCGCTCTACCTCGGCGATGCCTGGCGTCGGTCGGCGGCGTTCCAGATGACCTACGGTCTCCGCCTCGAAGGCACGCGCTTTCCGCGAACACCCGAGTACAATCCCGACATCGAGACCCTGTTCGGACGTCGCACCGACGATGCGCCGACGGAGGTGCACCTCAGTCCGCGCGTCGGCGTCACCTACATGCCCGGCGCGCGCCCACGCGGTGGGGCCGGCGGTGGCGGAGGCTTCAACACGGCGAGCTGGATCTTCCGCGGCGGCCTCGGCGAGTTCCGCGGACGCATCTCGTCCAACCTCGTGGCCGGCGCCGTGGAAGCGACCGGTCTTCCCGGCGGCCAGTCGCAGCTCACGTGCATCGGCGCCGGCGTGCCGACACCCGATTGGTCGTCGTATCTCGCGGATCCCACCAGCGTGCCGGACCAGTGCCTCGGCACTCCTGCCACGCCCACCGGTGATCCGACTGGCCAGCGGCGGAACGTCACGCTGTTCGAGAGCGACTTCGGCGCGCCCAAGGTGTGGCGCTCCTCGTTCGGCGCGAGCCGTCGCTTCTTCGAGCGGTACAGCTTCAACGTCGACGCGCAGTACGCGTACGGCGTGAACCAGACGGGCGCGCGCGACCTCAACCTCGATGCGGTGCCGCAGTTCGCCCTGACCTCCGAAGGTGGACGACCCGTGTATGTGCCGCCCGGCGCGATCATCCCGCGCACCGGCGCCACGACCATCAATGCGTCGCGCCTGCATCCCGAATACGGTGCCGTCACCGACCTGATGTCCGACCTGCATTCCACGTCGGCGCAGGTCACGACCACCGTTGGCGGATTGACGCTCCAGGGGATCATGTGGAGCGCGTCGTACACGTTCCTCCGCTCGCGCGACCAGCAGAACGGCTTCGGGGTGTCCGGCTTTGGCGGCGGCACCACGGCGGGCGATCCCAATGCCGTGGAGTGGGGCACCTCGGACCGCGAGCGTCGGCACTCCATGCTCGGCACGCTCACCTTCCCGGCGCGCGCGTGGCTCGACATCACCGCCATCGGGCGGCTGACTTCAGGGCAGCGGTACACGCCGCTGGTGAGCGGCGACGTCAACGGCGACGGTTCGCGCAACGACCGCGCGTTCGTCTTCGACCCCTCGAGCACGGCGATCGCCGGCGACACGGCGCTCGTCAACGGGATGACGCGGCTGCTGGGAAACACGTCCGGCCGCGCGAGGGAGTGCCTCAAGTCGCAGCTCGGCGCCATCGTGTCGCGCAACAGCTGCTCGACTCCATGGACGCCGGCGCTGGACGTGCAGTTCAACTTCAAGCCGAACGCGTTCGGTCTCGAACGTCGGCTTACCATGTCGCTGCAGCTGCAGAACGCACTGGTTGGCCTCGACCAGCTGCTGCACGGCAACAACCTCCACGGATGGGGACAGCCGATCTTCCCCGACCGCACGCTCCTGTACGTCCGCGGCTTCGACGCGAACACGCAGCGCTACGTGTACCAGGTGAACGAGCACTTCGGCGATGCGAGCGGACGCACGAGCGCGTATCGCATTCCCTTCCAGATCGGCCTGCAGGGACGACTCACTCTCGGCCAGGACCCGTCGCGCCAGCAGGTGCGCCAGATCTTCGGCGGGCCCAACGGGCAGCGGCTCACGAAGGAGGACTACAAGGCGCGCCTCCAGCGGCTGGTCCCCAACCCGTTCCTCGCCACGATCGCGCTCAATGATTCGCTCAAGCTGGCGCTCACGCCGGAGCAGACCACGCGGCTGCGCGCGCTGTCGGATACCCTCACGCCCAAGGTCGACGCGCTCGTCAACGACATCGCCGACATGCTCGCCGGCGCAGGCGCCAACCCCGATCCCCAGGTCATCTTCGCACGCATGTCCGGGAAGACGAATGAGGGACGCAAGCTCGGCGAGCAGGCCATCGGCCAACTGCAGGCGGTGCTGACGCCGGAGCAGTGGGAGAAGCTGCCGGCATCGGTGAAGACCGCGCCCGGCGGTCGCGGTGCGGGATTCGGCGGCGGGCGCGGCGGCAGGCGCGGGCCGGGAGGCTGACCCCAGCCTCGCCGCGGATCAACCCAACAGTGTCAGCGGCGTCAGCGCCCGCAGCGGGCGAGCACGCGTTTCGGCGCGGGGGCGTTGGGAAAGAGAGCGCGCGCGGCGCTGGCGTGCGCGCGTGCGCGCGAGCAGCTCCCGCGACGCAGATAGCCCTCCGCGAGCCGGAGATGGATGCGGTAGCTTCCCGGGTCGAGTGACGATGACCGTTCGAGCTCGCTGGTGCGGTTGCTGTTGCTGTACACCGACATCGACCGCACCTGCGACGCGCTGCGCCACACCGCCAGTGCACCCAGTGCGGCCACGACACACATGAGGAGCGCGCGGCGCACCAGCGGAAGCTCGACGGCCGCGCGCTCGCGGGGCACCGGGGCGAGCGCCCCGAGCGTAGCCCAGGTGATGAGTGCCGGGGCGGGGAGGAGGAGCACCGCGTCGAACATGCCGACCACGACGACGGCGGCGACCGTGCCGACGAGCGCGCAGGCGGCAAGGCGGTCCTCCGGTGACGCCGCCCCTCGCAGCGCGCGCCATCCATCGGCGATGAGCGCGAGCAGCGCGAGGCCGAGCATCACGGTGGCGATCGTGCCCCGCTCCGACACGAACGTCATCCAGTCGCTGCTCGGCCACGGATTGGAGGTCGTCCCGTCGTCGGAGAGCGACGGATCGTTGTCCGACGCGAACTTCGGGTAGACCACCGCCCAGTTGCCCGGCCCGACGCCGAGCAGTGGATGGTGCAGCGACATGCGCAGGGAGTTGCCGTACTGCACCAGCCGTCCGTGGCCGCTCCCCTCCTTGTAGTTCACGACGCTCTTCGCCGTGTCGAGGTACGGCGACTCGCTGTTCCAGTCGAGCGTGTTGGGCAGCACGAGCGCGAGCGCCGCGCCGATGGCGGCAGCCACCGGCAGCACGAACAGCCGCCCGAAGCGCAGCCCGCTGCGTCCGCGCACGAGCGCCAGGAGCACGAGAGGCACGAGCACGACCGCCGCCACGATGAGGGCGAGCCACGCCGCGCGGCTGCGCGAGAGGATCAGCGCACCGGCCACGAGCGCGAATGCCGCCGACCACCAGCCGAATGCCCTTCGCGTCGGCGCGGAGGTGGCCACGAGCATCAGCACCGGGAAGGCGATCACGCAGACGTGCGCCATGAAGTTGCGATTGCCGTATGTGCCGCCCGGCGCACGGTTGAGGCTCACGTACTCGGTACGCACTCCGTACGCCTGCAGGAGCGCCGTCACCGCGCCGACCACGGCTGCCACGGCCAGCGCGGCGAGCAGCGGACGCGCCAGCCCCGCGCGTGAGACGGACCGCGCGCTCCAGAAGATCGCGGCACTCGAGAGTGACACGGCGACAGCTCGACCCGCCAGCCACCAGTTCGTGGCGAACAGCGCCGACAGCACGCTCACGGCGAGGAACAGCCCGATGAGCTGGTCGGCACGACCGAGCGCGAGGCGCCGCGCTCGCGCCAGGCACAGCAGGGTGGCGGCGAGCGCCACCACATGGAGCACGAGCTCCTTCGGCACGAAGAAGCGGTCGAGGTCGAACGCCTTGAAGGGAGCCGCGGCGACGACGACCGCCACCGCTCCGGCCTGAAGGATCCGGAGCGCCGCGCGGTCGGCGATGCTGGCGCGCGCGGTCACGATTGATGGTTGGTGGGCAGCACTCGCGCAATGTAGGGAGTGTCCGCCGCGACGGGAGCCAGCAGCGTCGTGAAGCACGCGGATGGGTTTCGGTATATATTCGGGAGTCCGAATCCACCGCAGCGGAGCGATCCCATGGACCAGTTCGCCCTGTTCCAGCAGCCTGACGCACGCGGACTTCCACTGCTCGACGTGCAGAAGGACATCCGGTATTATGCCGCCGCGTCACGGTCGGTGTTGAACGGCCCTGCCGCGACCGGGATGGATTTCTGGTCCATCAACCCGTACGTCGGGTGCGCATTCGGGTGCGCTTACTGCTACGCACGCTACGCGCACCGTTACACCTTCGAGCGCCTTGGCGAATCGTCTCCCAACGGCCAGGCGGATCCGGAGCAGAACGAAGCGCCGCTGCCGCCATGGCTGGCCTTCGAGCGCCGCATCCTCGTGAAGCGCGAAGCCGCGAGCGTGCTGCGCCGTCAGCTCGCGAGCGCCAGCCGCCTCGACGATCTCCAGCGGCAGGGCGTGGTCATCGGTACGGCCACCGACCCGTACCAACCCGCCGAGCGCCGCTTCCGCCTCACCCGCAGCGTGCTCGAGGTCCTCGCCGCACAGGCGCGACTGAACGTCACCATCATCACCAAGAGTCCGCTCGTCACGCGGGATGTGGACCTGCTCGTGCGCATCGCCGAGCGTTCCCAGCTGTCGGTGCACGTCTCGCTCATCACGGTGGATCGCGAGCTCGCGCGGCGTCTCGAGCCGCGTGCCCCGACACCGGAGGCGCGGCTCCGCGCCATCGCGCGGCTGCGCGCGCATGGCATCGAAGTGGGGGTGAACGTGATGCCGGTACTTCCCGGGATCACCGATGCGCCAGAGATGATCGACTCGCTCGTGCGCGCCGTCGCCGCCACCGGCGCGTCATACCTCGGTGCCTGCGCGCTTCGACTTCGCCGCACGGCGCGTGACCGCTACCTGCCGTTCATCGAGTCGGAGTTTCCGGGGCTCGCCACGCGGTATCGGCGTGCGTACTCGCGCAGCCACCAGGTGGGCGAGCGCTATCGCGACGGGCTGCGCCAGCGCTTCGCCAGCGTGTGCGCGAAACACGGCGTCCCGTTCAGCCGTTACTACCGCTCGGAGGAGGATGATCCGGAGGAAACGGAGACGACGAACGATGGTGCCACGCAGCTCCCGCTGTGGGCCGGTTGACGCTGTTGTCACGGGCCGCCAACCATCGTGATGGCGGCCGTGTCAAACTCCTCCGGCAGGGTCACTGAACAGCGCCACCACGCTGGAGCCATCATGCGCAGCGCCATCTTCGCCGCGATCGTCAGTCTCGCCGTCGCCGCCGCCGCACCTGCGCTCGCGCAGGAGTCGGTGCCGGAAGTCGTCCGTGGTCGGGTCACCGACGATTCGTCGCACGCACTTGTCGCCACGGTGATGGTGACACGTGGTCCCGACCGCCTCACCGAGAAGACCGCGACCGACAGCGCCGGCAACTTCCGCGTGCGCTTCGAGCAGGGCACGGGCGACTATCTCGTGTACGTCAGCGCGCCCGGCTTCAAGGCCGCTCGACGTCGCGTGCAGCGACAGGCGGACGAGCACGAATTCGTCGCCAACTTCACCCTCGCGCGGGACCTCGCGCTGCTCGACGCGGTGAAGGTGACGGCTGCCAAGCCGGTCCGCGCCACCAACACCATTCGTCCCCAGACTCCCGAGGTGGGCTCCTCGGAAAAGTGGAACGACGGCGTGAACGGCTCCATTCCGCCCACCGTGGCCGGAGACCTCAGCGCCATCGCCAACACGATGTCCAACGTCACGATGGGCCCGAACGGACCCTCCATCCTCGGCTCGGGCGCGGAATCCAATCTCAATACGCTGAACGGCATGGGGCTGCCGGGCGGCTCCATTCCGCGCGCCGCCCGTACCGAGACGCGCGTCACCGGCGCCACCTTCGATCCGACGCGCGGCGGCTTCGCCGGCTCCAACATCGACGTCCGTCTCGGGCCGGGCGACCGCTTCTACCAGCGTCGGAATGCATTTCTCACCCTCGATCCCCCCGCGCTCCAGTTCACCGACGCCGCCGGCCGTTCGCTCGGTGCGCGCAGTGGCGGGTTTCGCGGGAGCGTCGGCGCCGACGGTGAGCTCATTCGCAGCGCGCTCACGTACAACGTCGCCCTCGACGTCGCGCGCAGCGCGAGCGATCCGGCCACGCTCCTGGCCATGAACCCCGATGCGCTCGCGAGCGCCGGCGTGGCGCGCGACTCGGTGGCGCGGCTCATCGCGCTCGCCGGTCCGCTGGGACTTCCGCTCACCGGCGCCGGCGTTCCCGGCCAGCGCAGCCATGACGCCGTGAGCTGGCTCGGCCGGCTCGATGACACGCGCGACACGCTCAGCACTCGCGCCCTCACCACCTTCTTCGGCGTCACGCATGACGGCGCCCTCGACTTCGGCCCGCTCACCGCGCCGTCTGCCGCCGGTGAACGACGTGAGCGCACGCTCGGCGGCCAGCTCACCCTCGGCGCCTATGTGGGCGAGGGTCGGCGCACGCTCACCGAAACGCGCGTGTCGGCGAGTGGAGTGAGCACGGACGTGTCCCCCTATCGCGCCATTCCCGCAGCCGACGTCCTGGTGAGGTCAGACGCCGTTGGTGAGACGCCGGATGTGACCGGCGTGACGCTCGGCGGCGGCGTCTCTTTGCCAGCGCACGACCGGCGATGGACGGTGGAAGCGGGCAACGAGACGTTCTGGAACGCCCTTGGCACCCGGCACCGCTTCAAGGCCTCGCTGTGGGGCCGCGCGGACGGCCTGCGGCAGGAGGGCATCGCCAATCAGCTCGGCACGTTCAGCTTCAACTCCATCGAGGATCTCGCGCAGGGGAACGCGTCCAGCTTCACACGCACGCTCTCGCGGCCGCCGGCCAGTGGGTCGGTGTGGAACGCCGCCGTCGCGCTCGCCCACCTGTACGCGCCCTCACGCTGGTTCAACATGCTCTACGGCGCGCGGATCGAAGCCGATGGGTTCGCGAGCGCCCCGGCCCGCAATGCGGCGCTGGAGCAGGCGCTCGACGTGCGCAGCGGAGCGGCGCCGTCCCGCGTCCACGTCAGTCCGCGGATCGGCTTCACCTACACCTACAACCGCGATCGCGACAACGGATCCGGCACCAACCAGACCAACGTCGGTCGCTTCTATCGCAGCACCACCGGCGTGCTGCGTGGCGGCATCGGCGAGTTCCGCGACCTGCTGCGTCCCGGCATTCTCGCCGATGCCTCGGCGAGCACCGGCCTCGCTGGCGGCACGACGATCCTGTCCTGCGTCGGGTCGGCGGTACCGGCGGTGGACTGGACGAGCTTCTCCACCGACGCGTCGTCCATCCCGTCGCAGTGCCTCGATGGCAGCGGCGCGCTCGCCGAACGTGCGCCGTCGGTCACGCTCATCGATCCCCGCTACGACGTGCCGCGGAGCTGGCGCGCTTCGCTCGACTGGAATACGAGCGTGCACTCGCTCCTCTTCCGCGTCGCCGGCCTGGCATCCTACGACCTCTCGCAGCCCGGCGTCGTGGACGCCAACTTCGCCGGCGTCCGTCAGCTTTCGCTCCCTTCCGAGGACAACCGCCCCGTATTCGTCTCGGCGGCGGCGATCGACCCGGCGAGCGGTGCCGTGTCCGCGGCTGAATCCCGCCGCTCGAGCGAGTTCGGTCGTGTGAGCACGCGCGTGAGCGATCTCCGTGGCTACGGCGGTCAGCTCACCTTCAGCGTCTCGCCCGACGTGTTCAAGTTCCGCGGCCGCGGCGGCATGTATGCCTCGCTCAACTACACGCTCCAGGCCACACGGCGTCAGTTCCGCGGCTTCGATGGCGCTGCCTTCGGCGATCCTCGCACGGTGGAGTGGGCGCCCGGGCTCTATGACGCCCGGCACGTCGTCGTACTCACGGGCGGTTTCAATACGCCGGCAACCGGCACGATCACGCTGTTCGCCCGCGCACAGTCCGGCCTGCCGTTCACGCCAATCGTCCAGGGCGACGTGAATGGCGATGGACGCAGCGGCGACCGCGCATTCATTCCCGATCCCGCCACCGCCGATCCGGCGCTCGGCGATCAGCTCCGCTCGCTGCTCGCCAACGGATCTCCAACGGCGCGTAGGTGCCTCGACCAGTACCTCGGTCAGGTTGCGGCTCGTAACGGATGTCGCGGGCCGTGGACCGAGTCGCTCAACATCCAGTGGCGGCCGCCGATGCCGAGTCGCTGGGGCGGGCGCGTGACCCCGAGCGTGTACATGCAGAATGTGCTGTCGGGCGTCGACCAGCTGGTGCATGGCAGCGAATCCATGCGCGGGTGGGGGTCACCGGCTACCCCCGATCCCGTGCTGTTCGTGCCGCGCGGCTTCAACACCAGCACCAGCGCGTTCAGGTATGACGTGAACCCCCGCTTCGCCGACACGCGGCCGGGCCGCTCGCTCCTGATCAACCCGTTCCGCGTCGTCGTCGATTTCTCCTTCAACCTGTCCACCGATTTCGACCTGCAGCAGCTTCGTCGGGCGGTCGAACCAGTGCGCATTCCGTCCGGGGGGTGGGGCCGTCGCTCCGCCGATTCGCTCGCCGCGTTCTACCTCTCCAATACGTCGAGCCTCCACAAGCTCGTGCTCGAACAGTCGGATTCACTCTTCCTCAGCCGAGCCCAGGTCGCCGCCCTGCAGCGAGCCGATTCCGCATTCTCGGCGCAGGTGCGCGCGCTCTACGTCCCGCTGGGCGAGTTCCTCGCGCGCGGGCAGGGCGGAGCAGGGAAGGCGGAGCTCGACAGCGTGCAGGCGACGCAGAAGGAGTACTGGAAGATCTTCTGGCGTCAGCCGGAGATCGCGGATTCCATCGTGACGCCCTCACAGAAGGAGCTCCTGCCGCTCCTGAAGAGCATCGTCAGGGTGCCACAGCAGGACCGGGAGCACAGCCAGTGGCAGTTCGGGCACCCCGTCACCTTCAGCGACAAGGCTCCAGCGAAGCCGGCGCCCCAGGGTGGGCGAGGCACCAGCATCTTCGTGCCTCGCGACGACTGAGGGCTGGCGGGCGATGTCCGTCATCGACCCCGCGTCATGCGCGCATTCGATGTGGGACGGGCGATCCGGATGCCGCGTCGACCATGCGGCACCGTACAGTGGCACCATGCTCGCTGCCATTCGTTCCGCGGCCGTCCTGGGTATCGATGCGTACGACGTCACGGTCGAGGTGGATGTCGCGCTCGGCTTGCCGCAGTGGATCATCGTCGGGCTGCCGGCGAGCGCGGTCAAGGAGAGCCGCGAGCGCGTCGGTGCCGCGCTCGTCAACGCCGGCTTCAGCGTTCCGCCGCGCCGCATCACGGTGAACCTTGCGCCAGCGGACCAGCGAAAGGAGGGCACGGCGTTCGACCTGCCCATCGCGGTCGGCTTGCTCGTCGGCATCGGGGTGCTCGAGGCCGAATCGGTGCAGCGCTGCCTCCTCGTCGGCGAGCTGGGGCTGGATGGCAGCATTCGTCCGGTGCGGGGCGCGCTATCCATCGCGCGTCGGCTGCGTGCGCGAGACGACGCGGGCGACTGCACGCTCATCGTTCCACCCGCCAACGTGCCCGAAGCGTCGCTCGTCGGCGGCCTTCGACTCGCGGCGCCCTTCACGCTGGCGGAGCTGGTCTCCGACCTTCGCGCGGGCGCGCTGCGTCCCGCCCAGCCGCGTTCCGTGACGCCCTGTCGTACCGACGGGCCGGACCTCGTCGACGTCGCCGGCCAGGAGGGCGCAAAGCGAGCCCTCGAAGTTGCGGCCGCCGGGTCGCACGGGCTGCTGCTCGTCGGTCCGCCAGGTGCGGGAAAGACGATGCTCGCCCGTCGACTCCCTACCATCCTGCCGGCGCTCACCGATGCCGAAGCGCTCGAGGTCACCGCCGTGCATTCGGTGGCCGGCCTGCTGGACACGACGAATGGTGCCGTGGCGCAGCGACCCTTTCGCGCACCCCACCATTCCATTTCCACGGCGGGGCTCGTCGGCGGTGGAGGAACGCCGAGGCCCGGCGAGGTGAGCCTGGCGCATCATGGAGTGCTCTTCCTCGACGAGCTGCTGGAGTTTCCGCGTAGCGTCCTGGAGGCGCTTCGGCAGCCGATGGAGGACGGCCATGTCACCATCGCCCGCGCACTCGCTTCGGTGCACTTCCCGGCGCGTTTCGCCCTCGCGGCGGCGATGAATCCCTGCCCGTGCGGACACGCGGGTGACCCCTCGCACCCGTGCGTCTGCCCGGCAGCCGACATCCTGCGCTATCGTGCCCGGCTCAGTGGCCCACTCGCCGATCGCATCGACCTGCACGTCGTCGTCCCGCCCCTGCCGCTCTGCGACCTCGGCACGCGTGCGCGCGGCGACAGCTCGGCGTCCGTACGCGTACGGGTCGAGCGCGCACGCATGCGTCAGCGGGCTCGCTACGCCGACGAGCGCGGATGCAACGCGCGCGCACCGGGCCGGTGGCTCGAGACGCATGGCGGCCTGCAGCCCGCCGCTCGCGCGTTTCTCACCAGCGCCGGCGAGC
>DASTGQ010000489.1:0-12099 GCA_035718985.1 Gemmatimonadaceae bacterium | reverse complement strand
ACCCCGGCGTGGTGGGTACCGGGTGCACACCTCCAGACCCTCTGGGGAAAGCTCGTGCGTCGAGCCCCGCGCGTCGAAACCCGCAGCGAGCAGTGGACGACGCCTGACGGCGATGAAGTAGAGATTCGCCGGCTTGACCCGCCTGCGGCAAGCCCTCCCGACACCCCGCGCCTGCTCCTCCTCCACGGACTGGAAGGCACCATCGACTCGGTGTATCTGCTCGGTATGTTGTCGCAGGCACGCCAGCGAGGGTGGGCGGCCGATGTGCTCATCTTCCGCACCTGCAACGGGCGAATGAATCGGGCGCGCCGAATGTACCATTCCGGCGAGACCACCGACCTCGACTTCGTGGTGCGGCGTCTCGTGAGCCAGCACCCGGCACAGTCGCTCCTCCTCGCTGGATTCTCGCTCGGGGGAAACGTGCTGCTCAAATGGCTTGGTGAGCAGGGAACGGAGGCTCCAGTACAGGTACGAGGCGCAGCCGCTGTTTCGGTACCGTACGACCTCGAGCGGGGCTCGCGGCACATCGAACGTGGATTCGCTCGTGTATACGGTTGGCACTTTCTGCGGACTCTTCGCGCCAAGGCACGCGCAAAGCTTCGGTCGCACCCCGGCTCGATCGACGGCGACGCGCTCGAGCGTGCGAACTCGCTTTTCGCGTTCGACGACGTGGTTACCGCACCGCTGCATGGATTCCGAAGCGCCGTCGACTACTACTCCCGTTCCAGTTCCATGAAGTTCCTCGCAGGCGTCCGGCGGCCAACTTTGTTGCTCAGTGCCCGGAATGATCCGTTCCTGCCGGCAGAGGTGCTCGATAGTGTCATGTCGTCCGCGCGGCACAATTCTAGACTGCACGTCGAAATTCATGAGTCCGGCGGCCATGTCGGCTTCGTGAGTGGGCGGAATCCCTTTCGTGCTGACTACTACGCGGAGTCGCGCGTGGCGGATTTTCTTGCTGGCCTCGTTTCCCCGGGGGCGCCCGTCGCTTCGACTGCGGATGGCCGCAAGGTCTCGATCGGCTTGGCAAATACCCGGGACTCGCGCGATGCATGACCGGTGCATACCGTCCCCGCCGCCTCACTCACGGTGCTCATGCTCGCTCTCCGTCCTTTCGCCGAGGAACCTCTGATGGCGCGACGCACCTCCACTCGCCGCTCGTCGTCCGCACTGTCGTTTCTCACGATCCTCCTCGGTGCCTGCGCGCAGCATGCGCCGTCAACGGACACGCATGCCGACCACATGAGCGCGCCGACGACGGCGTCGGCGCGCGCCATGGTCAACGACTCGTCACTCCCTGCGGGTGCGATGGACGTCGCGCAGCGTCTCGCCCATTCGCCACGGCATGGTGAGTATGTGATGATTGCCACCGGTGCCGGGGACAGTGTTCGCGCGTGGGTGGTCTACCCTGAGCGTTCCACGAAGGCGCCGGTGGTCGTCGTCGTGCACGAGATCTTCGGCCTGTCCACGTGGGTACGCGGCGTCGCGGATCAACTGGCCGCGGATGGCTACATCGCCATCGCGCCGGACCTGCTGACCGGCAAGGCGGCTTCCGCCCCTGGCTCCGACACGCTCACGCAGGAAGCCGCGACCGCCGCCATTCGCACACTGCAGCCCACCAACGTGCAGCGGCAGCTCGCGGCCGTCGGACGGTATGGGATGTCCCTTCCCGCCGCGCTGCATTCGTACGGCATCGTGGGGTTCTGTTGGGGCGGTGGGGTTTCTTTTGCGCACGCCGTCATGAGCCCGGAAGGGCTTGGTGCTGCGGTGGTGTATTACGGCACCTCGCCCGCTCTCTCTTCCCTGTCGAGCGTCCGCGTACCCGTGCTCGGCCTGTATGCGGGGGACGATGCACGGGTGGGCGCCACCGTTCCGCCAGCTGACTCCGCCATGCGCGCACTGGGCAGGCCTTTCGAAGTGCATAGCTTCTCGGGCGCGGGACACGGGTTCCTCCGACAGCAGGACGGCAAGGATGGCGCGAACTTCGCCGCCTCGCGCCAGGCCTGGCCACTCACGATCAACTTCTTCCGCGCACACCTCGGTCGCTGATGTCTTTCCTGTTCCTTGCCGCTTTCATCGCGGGTCTGCTGCTCGGCGTTCGGCTCATGTTCTTCGGCGCCGAGCGGCGACGATTTCGTGATGGAACCGACATCCCACTGCGCCGCTCAGAGCCGGCAATCGTCGGCTTCCTCGTGATGTTCGGGGTTGCCGGCTATCTCCTGACGCGCCACGGAACGATGAGCACGGGCGCAGGGACGGCAACGGCGCTCCTGCTTGGAGTCGCCTGGGCTGGCGTCGTCACTCGCGTTGCGATTGCCACGGCGCGACTCAAGCCGGAGCACGATCCCGAGGACCCGCGCTATCGACTGCAGGGCCACGTGGCGCTCGTTACCGCCGCCATCCCGGCGGGCGGGGAGGGCACGATCGCGCTCCACGAAGGGACGTCGCCCCGGACCTTGCGTGCGCGAACCCTCGACGAAAGCGGCGTGCCCGAGGGACAGGAGGTGTGCATCGAGCGCATCGACGATCAGGTGGCGTTCGTGGAGCGCTGGGCCGCCGTGGAGGCACGCCTCTGATTTCGGCGTTGTCGGCCATGGCATGCCGTACGCATGTTGGGTGTGGGTGAGCGTCTGGTCGCTTGCAGCGCGCTGTGCCGTGAGGGAGTGTGTCCGATGCCGTGATTTTCGCCGTGGTGTTCGTGGGGTTCTTCGTGCTCCGGGGCATCGCGGCCACCGTCTTCTTCTACTACATCCTGCCCGCAGGCGACCGCTGTCCCAACTGCGATGCGGTCACGCTGCACGTGCATTCGCGCGGCTGGCGGCTGCTCATGCCGCGTCTACGACCGAGTTGGTGCTACGAGTGCAACTGGCACGGGCTCTTGCGCGAGGGTCCACTCACCCCGGTCGCCAGCGAGCCACAACTCACGAAGCAGCCGTGACGCGGCCGCCGGCGGCGCGAGCGGAGAGGGCAAGCCAGTCCGGCCAGCTTCCGCTCAGCTCGAAATAGTCATCGAAGTAGTTGAGATCCGTCGATTCCAGCTCGTCGAGCAGTGCCCCAAGCGCCTCGACGTCGTAGATGGGGCCGAGCGCCACGAGTTCTCCTTCCACCCTGAACTCGGCGTCGGTCAACCCGAGTCGGGCGTCGAGCGCGGCGCGTGTAAGGCCAGCTCGTTCGTAGGCCTCGCGGCGAAAGAACAGCGTTGGGACTCCCTGCGCGACGTCGAGCATCACTCCCCCCGAGTTGTGGTTCGGTATGGCGAACGCTGCGCAACATACGCTGGCGGTGCGCCGGGCTCCACAGCGTTTCCGGCGACACTATCTTCCTGACATGTGTTTGTCACACGAACCCTTGGGGACGTTGGAGGCCGAGTTCGACGTCATCGTCGTCGGGGCGGGGCATGCCGGTACCGAGGCCGCCGTGGCAGCCTCGCGACGCGGCGCGCGCGTAGGGCTGATCACGAGCGCGCTCGAGACGATCGGCCAACTGTCGTGCAATCCCGCCATCGGCGGCGTAGCCAAGGGCACCGTCGTCCGCGAAGTGGACGCGCTGGGCGGCATCATGGCACGAGCGACGGATCTTTCTGCGCTGCAGTTCCGCATGCTCAACCGCAGCAAGGGTCCCGCAGTGTGGGCACCACGGGCGCAATGCGACCGTGGCCTCTATCGACGCGCCGTCCGGACGCTGCTCGAGGAGCACGCCTTGCTGCAACCGATCCAGGGCACGGTGGCGCGGCTCCTCTTCGAGGGGGCACGGCTGGCCGGCGTGGAGACACTGGAGGGTCGGCGATTTGGCGCGCGGTCCGTGGTCATCACCACCGGTACCTTCCTGCGCGGCCGCATTCACATCGGCACCAGCACGTCACTCGCCGGTGGACGGGCCGGGGAAACCTCGGCGACGCATCTCGCGGAGCAACTCGAGTCGGCCGGGCTCAACGTCGAGCGATTCAAGACCGGCACGCCGCCGCGAATCGATGGGCGCACCGTCAATTACGAATCCCTGCAGCGGCAGGAGAGCGAGATCGAGGAGTTCGACTTCTCATGGTCGCACTTCTGGAAGACTGCACGCCTCGGAATCGACGGACGTACGCGGCATCCTGCGCAGCTTCCCTGCTGGATCACGTTCCTTGGGGCACCTGGGTGTGCGCTCATCGAGGAACACATCGGCGAGTCGGCGATGTATGGGGGCGTCATCAGCTCGCGCGGTCCGCGGTACTGTCCATCGGTGGAGGACAAGATCGTCAGATTTCCCTCCGCGGAACGCCATCAGCTGTTCCTCGAGCCCGAGGGTCACGACACGCACGAGCTGTACGTGAACGGGTTGTCGACGTCGCTGCCGGCACCCGTGCAGCTTGACGTTCTTCGGACTATCCCCGGGCTCGAACAGGTGCGGATGACTCGCGCAGGGTACGCGATCGAGTACGATTACTGCCCTCCAACGCAGCTCGACGCCATGCTCCAGGTGCGGGCCCTGCCGGGGCTGTTCTTCGCCGGCCAGATCAACGGCACCACGGGATACGAGGAAGCGGCGGGACAGGGTGTCGTCGCCGGCGCGAATGCGGCTGCGGCGGCGTTGGAGCTGCCGCCGCTCATCCTGGGTCGTGAAAGCTCGTATATCGGCGTCCTCGTGGATGATCTGGTGACGCGTGGCGTCGACGAGCCGTACCGGTTGTTCACGTCGCGTTCGGAGTTCCGCCTCACCATCCGGCAGGACAATGCGCTTCGGCGCCTGTCGCCGTTCGCTCTTGCGCTCGGCATGTACGATCCTGCCGAGCGTGATGCAGTCGATCGCCGGATGGCAGCCGAACATGAGGCTCGGCGGTTGGCGGAATCCACTTCGATTGCGCCGGACGTAGCAGCACCGGTGCTGACGCGAGTCGCAAGTTCGCCGTTGGCGCATGCGGTGCGGGTCGCCGAAGTGGCGCGGCGCCAGGACGTTTCGTTGCATGAGCTCTTTCGCGCCGTTGACGTGGGCGCCCATCTTCCGGCGGACGCGGTGGTGAGCACGGAACTCGAGCTCAAGTACGCCGGATACTTCGAGCGTGAGCGCTCGCAGGCGGACCGGCTCCGTCGGTTGGGTAGCTTTCCGCTCGACGACGCGCTTCCGTACGAATCGATGCACTCCCTGTCACTCGAAGCACGGCAGAAGCTGGCGCGGCTTCGTCCGCGCACATTGGCGCAGGCCGCCGGCGTGCCTGGCGTAAGTCCCACCGACCTGCAGAATCTGGTCATCGAGATCGAGAAGCGCCGGCGGCACGCAGGCGGGACGACGACAGTCGAGCAGTAGCGCACGCCATCTGTCGCAAGCCGACCGCCATCGTGTGCATGCGGGCGGCCGTCCCACGTCTCCCTCGTGAAGAAGCGGTGGACCGCCCGGTGTCGTGCTCCCACGTCCGGCGCCTCCACGGTGAGGCTGTTAGTATCATTCTGTTACCAATTCCACTCGAACTTCGAGGTTTGCCATGTTGACCTTTCGACGGGCCGCGTCCGCTCTCCTTTTCGCCTGCGGCGCATTGCCGCTCGCCTCGGCATCGCTGTCTGCACAGATGCCAGGCGCCGCCATGCCCATCGCGCCAAGCCTCATGACGTCGGGTACTGGCGAAGCGAAGGTGGCTCCGGATCGGGTTGCGGTGATGGTCAATGTGCAGACGCGAGCCGCGACTGCGGCAGCGGCGGCCTCGGAGAATGCGCGCCGCACGGCTGCGGTGCTGGGCGCGCTCGGCAAGCTCGGGCTCCCGAAATCGGAGTTGTCGACCGAGGGTTACTCGGTCAATCCGGAGATGGTGTACGGCTCGGGGCAGGCACCGCGGGTTACGGGTTACGTGGTCACGAACACGATCCGCGCCGAGTCGCAGCGGCCGGAGCAGGCGGGCGCGATCATCGATGCCGCGCTTGGCGCTGGGGCGAACATGATCAACGGTTTGTCGTTTTACGCCTCCTCCATCGACGACGCCAGGCGGACCGCGATCGCGTCAGCTGTTGCCGGTGCGCGTGCCGATGCGGAGGCGATGGCGCGAGCGGCGGGCGGCTCATTGGGCGGCGTCATTGAGCTTTCGACGCAGGGACCCACGGTGCCTCCGCGCCCGATGTACGACATGTCAGCGATGACGAGGAAGCTTGACGCGGCGGTACCGACACCTGTGAACCCAGGCGACCAGACTGTGACCGTGTTCGTCACGGCTCGCTGGCAGTTCGTGCCGGGTCGGTAAGGTTGCCGAGGTCGCTTGGAGCGTTCCATTCGAGGTGAGTACTCATTGGCAGAGCCCGCAAACCGGGCTCTGCCTTTTTATGTGCCACGTGGCACGTCCGGCGCAGACCGTTGGGCGTGCCACGTGGCACTAAGACGCAAGCCAACCGCCTCGCGCACCAGCTCCGCCGGGCTACATTATGGAGTCTCCTGAACAACCGCAGCTCGAGACACGAGCGCCGCGGCCGATCGTTGCCTCGCCCTCCCACGCCAGCAAACATCCCCGTGGCCCGCGTCATCGCCATCGCTAACCAAAAAGGCGGGGTCGGTAAGACGACCACGGCCGTGAATCTTGCCGCCAGTCTCGCCGTCGCCGAGCGGCGCACCTTGCTCATTGACGGAGATCCCCAGGGAAATGCCACGAGCGGGATCGGGGTGGTACGGGCGGACTTCGACAGAACCACCTACGAGGTGCTCCTTGGGGCCGCCACAATCGCCGAAGCTCGACTTCGCGGGGTGCAGTTCAAGCATCTCGATGTGGTCCCGGCCACACCCGATCTGGCGGGTGCGGAGGTGGAGCTCGTGGACGCGGATGCCAGGGAGCAGCGGATGCGCCGCGCGGTCGACTCGGTCCGGTCCGACTACGAGTTCGTCCTGATCGATTGCCCGCCGTCACTGGGTCTCATCACCCTCAACATGCTGGCAGCGGCAGACGCACTCCTGATTCCCCTGCAGTGCGAGTACTACGCACTGGAGGGCCTCAGCCAGCTGCTCAATACCGTCCACCTCATCCAGCATGGGGTGAATCCAGCGCTCACCATCGCGGGGGTGCTACTCACCATGTACGACGCGCGCCTCAATCTCTCGCGCCAGGTTGCCGCCGACGCTCGAGAATACTTTGGTTCTCAGGTATTCGAGACGGTCGTCCCACGAAACGTTCGCCTGGCGGAGGCGCCAAGCTTCGGTAAGCCGATCGTGCTGTACGACGTGCAGAGTATCGGTGCGCAGGCCTACATGGCGGTCGCGAACGAGCTGATCGCGCGGGAAGCCGAAGGACCGCGGCGAAACAATATGCCCAATGACGTCGCCCAGCCGCCGCGCGAGGTGACCGCATGAGCGCCGATCCACCACGCCGTCTTGGGCGCGGTCTCGAGGCGTTGATTTCCACTGCACGCCAGCAGCGGGAGCCCGCCACGGCAGAAACCCAGCCGGCCCCCGCCGAGGGGACCGAGTTGCGGCGTATTCGAATCGCGGACATCGGCCCGAACCACTTTCAACCGCGGCGCACTTTCACGGAGTCCGAGCTCTCCGAGCTCGAAGCCTCGTTAAGGTCCAACGGCTTGCTTCAACCGATCACCGTTCGGCCCAAGGGGAAGGGAAAGTGGGAGCTCGTCGCCGGTGAGCGGCGGCTGCGCGCAGCCACACGCCTGGGGTGGTCCGAGATCCCCGCCGTCGTGCGTGACTTCGACGATCGGGCTATGCTGACACTGGCTCTCGTCGAGAACCTTCAGCGGTCTGACCTGAACGCGCTCGAAGAAGCCGAAGGCTACCAGCGACTCATCGACGAGTTTGGACTCACCCAGCAACAGGTCGCAGATGCCGTCGGCAAGGACCGCACGACAATCACAAATCTGATACGCGTTCTGAGCCTGCCGGCTGGTGTCAGGCGTATGGTCGAAGAGGGGCTGCTCAGCGCGGGCCACGCCAGAGCCCTTCTCGCGGTCAAGAACGCACGACAACAGCAGGATCTCGCCAACGACGTCGTCGCCAAGCAGCTGTCGGTGCGCCAGACCGAAGCGCGGGCACGCGGAGGGGACGGTCCAAGTGCATCGGCGCCTCCCAGCGCCGGCAGCCGAACCCGCACGTCTGACGGCGACGCCAGTGGCCTACGCGACCCGGCCATCCGACGGCTCGAGGAGCAACTCCGCCGCCGATTGCAGACCGACGTGTCGATCCAGGCGTCGGGAGAGGGGAAAGGCGCAGTCCGCATCGCGTACTACAGCGCGGATGATCTGGACCGCGTCCTCGACCTCATCGTCGGTCCGGCGCGAAGCGACTTCGACTAAGAGACGTTTGTTTACCATGAGATCGACAACGGCAAGACTAACGTACTCATCTGTTTCGAGCAACATCACGACCAACTTCTCAACATTCCAGTAACTACCGTAACAACAAGGGATTACGCAATGAATCATGTGGCGTGAACACCGGTTGTCCACAGCTGTCCACATCCTGCTCAGCGTGGCATTGATCGGCTGTGACCCTCGGGGCGCCGACCGCTCAGCCAGTCGAGATTCAAGCGGTAGTCATCCGTTCAGGGTCGCACTGCTCACCCCGGGACCGATCAGCGACCAGTCCTGGAACGGCGGCGCCTATCAGGGCCTCCTACGGGTCCGTGACAGCCTCGGCGCTGCGGTCAGCCATATCCAGACGAAGACACCGGCCGAGTTCGAGGAGCAGTTCCGCCAGTACGGCGCGCAGGGCTACGATCTCGTCATCGGACATGGCTTCGAGTTCCAGGATGCCGCCAAGCGAGTCGGACCCGATTTCCCGCGGACGATCTACATCACCACCTCCGGTACGACTTACGGAGGCAATGTCGCCGGAATCGCCTTCGCATTCGCCGATGCCTCGTACCTCGCTGGTCTCGTCGCCGGCTCCATGACGAAGTCCGACACCATCGGCGTGATCGGCGGCACCGAGCTCCCACCGGTAAAGGAGAGCTTCGACGCGTTCGCCCGAGGCGCCCGCAAGGCCAGGCCGTCAGTCACCATCCTCACGTCCTACATCGGCAACTGGGACGATGTCAGTGCGGGGAAGGAGCAGGCACTGGCCCAGATTCAGCGCGGTGCCGACATCATCTTCCAGAACGCAGACGCAGCAGGCCTCGGCGTCTTCCAGGCCGCTCGCGAGTCGAAGCATGCGCTCGTCATCGGCTCGAATGCGGACCAGAATGGTGTCGCCCCGGAAGTGACCATCGGGAGCGTGGTGATCGACCTGCCTCACGCATTCCTGACCGTCGCCCGCGAAGTGAAGGAGGGGCACTTTCGGCCACGCGTGATAGAGCTGGGCACGAAGGAGGATGTCGTGACGCTGGTACTCAACCCCGCGATGAAGAGCCGCATCCCGCCCGCCACCGCACACCTCGTGGATTCGCTCAGCGCCGAAATGCACGCCGGCAAGTTCGCCGCACCGACGAGCCCCGCAGGGTGAACGGGCGATGAGCGGGCCATCCATCCCACTCGACACGATCGCGGGACATCTCGATACGCTCCTCCGCACGGCGGAGGTGCCGGATTATCCGGGCGCGCTCAACGGTGTTCAGGTGGAGCACCTCGGCCCAGTGCGGCGCTGCGCCGTCGCCGTGGACGCATCGCTGCGCACGATCCAGGGCACGATCGACGCGGGGGCTAACCTCCTCATCGTGCACCACGGGCTGTTCTGGTCCGGGACCCAACCTCTTCGGGGCCGGTATCTCGAGCGCGTACGCCGCCTGCTCGAGAACGACGTCGCGGTCTACTCATCGCATCTTCCGCTCGACCTGCATCCCGCACTTGGCAACAACGCGCTTCTGGCGGAGGCGCTCGACCTCGAGCCCGGTGAAGGCTTCGCGCAATTTCAGACGGTGACCGTCGGTGTCGCGGGGCACTCGGACATCGAGACCGGTCTTCTGGCCGACCGCATGCGCGCCATTGCGGAGCGCGAAGGCGGATCGCTCGTCACGGTCGGGATCACGCCAGGACAACGGACGAAGCACTGGGCCATCTGTTCCGGCGCCGGCGCCTCGAGCGATACGCTGCGTGAAGCGGCAACTCGAGGCATCGACACGCTCATCGTTGGCGAAGGCCCTCAGCACACCGCCGTTGACGCACCGGAGCTCGGGATCGCCGTACTTTACGGCGGGCATTACGCCACGGAGACATTCGGCGTGCGCGCCCTCGGTGCCGAGATCGAGCGCAGATTCGGCATTCCATGGTCGTTCGTCGCCGCGCCAACAGGCCTCTGACCAGCGACGCGTGAGCACATCACCCCCAGCCCTCGCGCTGGAAGGCATTTCAAAGCGCTTCGGGGCGGTGCAGGCATTGCGCGATGTCTCGCTGCGCGTCGAGCCCGGCACGATCCACGCGCTCCTTGGCGAGAACGGCGCGGGCAAGACCACGCTGATGCACGTGGCATTCGGCCTGGTGTCGTCGAACACGGGATCGGTATACGTGGACAGCGCGCGCGTCGAGATCCGTTCGCCCGCAGATGCCATCGCGATCGGGCTCGGAATGGTGCATCAGCATTTCTCGCTCGTGCCCGCGATGACCGTCGCGGAGAATCTCGCCCTCGGCGGACACGGGGTGCTGCGAACGCGCGAGATGGTGGATACCGTGCGCCACATCGCCGACCTGACCGGCTTCGCCCTCGACCCGAGTGCCCGGGTCGAGAATCTCTCCATCGGTGCCCAACAGCGGGTGGAGATCGCCAAGGCGCTGGCGCGTCAGGCGCGCATCCTGATCCTCGACGAGCCGACGGCGGTCCTCGCGCCATCGGAGGCGGAAGATCTGCTGCGCTGGATCCGCCGTTTCGCCGATGCCGGCCACGCCGTCGTCCTCATCACGCACAAGTTGAGCGAAGCGCTCGCGGTCGCCGATCACGTCACGGTACTTCGTCACGGCCGCGTCGTGTACGACGACGCCGCTGCGCGCAGCTCCGTCCACGGGCTGACTGCGGCGATGCTCGGCACGGATGCCCTCGCGAGCACCGAGTACGTGCGTGCCGGCGGAACGGCCGGCGCCGCCGTCTTCGTAGCCAAGGGCGTCACGATACGCGACGAACGAGGTACGCTGCGCCTTCGGGACGCGTCGTTCGTCGTGCATGAACGAGAAATCCTCGGTGTTGCCGGTGTGGAGGGCGCCGGCCAGCACGAACTGCTCCGAGCGCTCGCCGGTCGCGCCAAGGTTGACGCGGGAGTGATCGAGCGGCCCCCGCGCGTCGGCTTCGTGCCGGAGGACCGTCATCGCGATGCCGTGCTTCTCGATCGCTCCCTGACCGACAATGTGGCGCTGCGCGACGCCGCACGACGACGGGGCCGCATGCCGTGGGCCGCGATCCGAGCGAAGACCCAGAACCTCATGAGCGAGTTCGATGTGCGCGCGCCGTCGCGCAACGTGCCGCTTCGATCTCTCTCCGGCGGGAACCAGCAGAAGCTGGTGGTCGCGCGCGAGATGGGGACGGGCGACCGCGCGGCACCAGCGAGAGGCGCGCATCCGGTTGCCGCCCTCGTGGTCGAGAACCCTACGCGCGGACTCGATGTACGCGCGACAGCCGATGTGCACGCTCGACTTCGCATGGCGCGCGACCAGGGCGCCGCCATCGTGCTGTACTCAAGCGACCTGGACGAAGTGCTCGCACTCGCCAGCCGGATGATCGTCCTCCACGGAGGCGAACTGCGCGAGATGCCGCTCGACCGGCACGCGGTCGGGCGCGCGATGCTCGGCGCCTGACATGCGAAGCCGCCCACAGGCAATACGCGCCGTGCTGCTGGCGCTCGGCGGGGTCGCAGCGATCATCTGCGCCATCGTATTGCTGCTGTTGCTGGGTGGTTACGATGTACCGAGTGCGCTCATCGCGCTCTGGACCGGCTCGGTGGGCACGTGGTACGCATTCACGTCGGCAACGCTGGTCCGGGCGATCCCCCTCATGCTCACCGGCTGCGCGGTCGCCGTCGCCTTCCGTGCGGGCGTGTTCAACATCGGCGCGGAAGGCCAGCTGCTGGCGGGCGGCACGGGAGCCGCCGCGATTGCGCTGGCGTTCCCGAGTGCGGGCCCCGTGGCGCTGGCGATCGCGCTGATTGCCGGCGCCGCCGCTGGGGCGGGATGGGCAGGCATCGCCGCCCTCCTTCGTGAGCGGTTCGGCGTGCTGGAGGTGATCAGC
>DASTGQ010000488.1:0-11634 GCA_035718985.1 Gemmatimonadaceae bacterium | reverse complement strand
ACCACCTTCACCTTCCTCGGCGGCAGTGGCTGGGCGTACGGGAAGGGCGCGCCCGCGCTGTACATCCTCTGCTATCCCGCGCTTGCATACAGCCTGTCGTACTTCCTGCTCCCCGCCATCTGGCGGGCGTCTCGCGGACGGGGTTTCGTCTCGCAGGCCGACTTCTTCATCGCGCGCTACGACAGTCGAGTGCTCGGCGTCGTCGTGGCGCTCGTCGGTGTGGCGGCGCTGGTGCCGTACCTCGTGCTGCAGTTCAAGGGGCTCGGGATCATCGTTTCCGAGGCCTCGTACGGCACGGTGTCGCCGGCCGCCGCCATCTGGACCGGCGCGCTGGCGCTCATCGTCTACGTCGTGATCTCCGGCGTGCGCGGCTCGGCGTGGACCGCGGCGCTGAAGGATGCGCTGATCGTCGTCGTCGTCGTGTCGTTGGGCCTTTACCTGCCATATCACTGGTATGGCGGTATCGGGCGAATGTTCAGCGCCATCGACCAGGCGCGCCCTGGTTTCCTCACCCTCGGTGGCAGCGGGCGCAGCGCGAGCTGGTTCATTTCCACGGTGCTGCTGACATCCATCGGCGTCTATACCTGGCCCCAGTTCTTCAGTGGAGTGTACACGGCGAGGAGCGATGACGTCTTCCGCAAGAACGCGGTGGTGCTCCCCCTGTATCAGCTCGTCGTGCTCTTCGTCTTCCTCGTCGGTTTCGCCGCGACGCTCAAGGTGCCAGGCCTGGTCGGTGCGGACGGCGATCTCTCCCTCTTCCGCATCGCCAAGCTCACCTTCGCACCGTGGGTCATCGGCGTCGTCGGCGCGGCAGGACTTCTGACGGCACTGGTGCCGGGATCCATGCTGCTCATCAGTGCGGCGACGATCCTCGCCAAGAACGTCTACCGCGAGCTCGTCCCGACAGCGAGCGAGCGACGAACGGCGCTGGTCGCGCGCGCCCTCGTTCCGGTGCTCACGCTCCTCTCGGTGCTGCTGACGCTCCACGGTGGGCAGGCGATCGTGGCACTGCTGCTCATGGGCTACAACGTGGTGACGCAGCTCTTCCCGGCCCTCGTGCTGTCGCTCGGCGCCGGTCCTCGCATCAGCTCGCGCGCCGCGCTGGCAGGCATTGCGGCCGGTGAACTGACGGTGGCCGCCGTCACGCTGTCCGGCGTGTCGCTCGCCACGCTGCTGCCGGGGTGGCCGGCCGTGATCACCGAGCTCAACGTCGGGGTCGTGGCCCTCGTCGTGAACGTGCTGGTGACATCGGTGGTCGCGTCGTTCACGCGTGGGGATGTCCGCGTGACAACCGTCACGCCGGGCGACGGCGCATGCGTCGAGACTGCGCCAACATCCGCCGCCTAGCCGCCGACGACCCCGTACACCGCACCGTGTCGACGCTCTACTACGCCAACGTCACCATCCACGTGCTCGCCGCCATGCTGTGGCTGGGCGGGATGTTCTTCCTCGGCCTGGTCGGTGCGCCGATACTTCGCGCCGTCGAGCCACCGGCGCTGCGACAGCGGCTGTTCCAGCAACTCGGCACGCGCGCGCGCGCACTGGGATGGTGGGCGATCGTCGTCCTGCTCATCACGGGAGTGCTCAACCTCCACTTTCGCGGCTGGCTGCGCTGGAACGGCGTGCTGGGCTCCGGCGCCTTCTGGCGCACCGGCACAGGCACCGCGCTCGCCGTGAAGCTCGCATCCGTCACGGTCATGATCGTGGTGAGCGCGGTCCACGATTTCGTGCTCGGGCCGATGGCCGGCCGGCTCGTGGCCGGAAGCGCCGAGGCCATCGCCTTCCGCCGCCGTGCCGCCCTGCTGGCGCGGGCGAACGCGTTGATCGGCGTCGTGATCGTCATCGCCGCGGTCCGGTTGACGCGCGGCTGATCGCTTCGCCGTAACGAAACGGCGGTCGTCACGACGTTCCGATACGCCTATCGTGCGTTCCGGGTGCCAACAGGCGTCCGTTGGGCACAAAATGGCCGGTACGTGGCGTGCCTGTGCACAGTGCGGGTATTCACACGCACCCTTCGCCGGTTCCTTCGTGCGCGCACATCGTCTCCCCGCGTTCGCCGTCCTGTCCGTCCTGGCGCTACTCACCGCGCCGCCGGCTGCCGCGCAGTCGCTGCTGGATCGCCCCGACAACATCTCGTCCGACTGGCCGGGCAACACCGGCACGCTCTACTTCAACTTCATCCATCGCTTCAGCAGCAGTCCGCCACCGGAGCGGAAGGTCAGCAACTTTCCCACCTTCCTCATCGCCGCGGGGGTGGCGTCGAAGGCGCTCATCGGCGTGAACTACGCCACCAACTCGGCTCTCGTGCCGCGCTATCCCAACGAGTACGAGCTGTTCGCCCGCTACGCCGCGTGGCAGCAGGATGACGGACATCCACTCGATGTCGGTGCGGAGGTCGGCTACAACGCGGCGGTGCGCGGCGTCGATGGAGAGCTGTCGCTGGCGCGACGGCAGGGACGGCTGCGCCTGATCGCCGTCGCGCGCACGCTCGCCGACACCATCAGTGGAGGGACGAGGCGGTTCGCGTTCGGCGGCGGCGGCACGTTGCGCCTGTTCCGCTTCGTCGCGCTTGCTGGCGACGCGGTGCGCATGACGGGGGACAGCACGAGCGTCGTCTGGAGCGCCGGCGTGCACATCGCGCTGCCGAACACGCCGCATACGCTGTCCATCCATGCATCCAACGCGAACACGGCCACGCTGCAGGGATTGTCGCGGGGCGGAGGGACGCGGCGCTACGGCTTCGAGTTCACGATCCCCGTCACGCTGAGTCGCTTCTTGCATCCCGACGCATCGCCGGCGACGGCACCGCCGAGCGTGCCGGCGAGCATGCCCGCGGCCGTGCCCCCGACGAAACGCCCCGCCGACGCGACGCCGCAGCCTGCTCCAACCGCCGTGCCCGAGGCTCCGACGAGTGAAAGCGTGCCCGATTCGTCACGCGTCGAAACTCCCCCGCGAACGAAGGCGGTAGCGAACCAACGCCGGAAGGCGCCGCGCACGGTGAACGCACGCATCACCGGCCTCGCCTACGTGCCGTCTCGCATCGAGATCGAGACTGGGAGCACGGTGCAATGGAAGAATAATGATCCGCTCGTCCACACCGTGACCGCCACCGACGGTTCCTTCACGTCGCCGCAATTCGGCCTGGACGCCACGTGGCGCCACACGTTCACGAAGCCGGGCACGTACAACATCTACTGTGTCCTGCATCCCACCATGAAGGCAACGGTGGTGGTGAAATGACGAAGGGATTGCCGCTCCGTGCTTTCGCGCGCGTGGTCGCCCTGCTGTCGCTCGTCGCCGGGATCGCGGCAGCAGCGGCCTGCGTTTCCGAGCGTACGTCGCCCATCATCGACACCGGCGACTGCGTCGTGCCGCCGGCGGCAGCGGGCACGACGATCGTCTTCATCAAGCACTTCGCCTACGTGCCGGCCACGGTCCACGTGCCTGCTGGCGGAAGCATCGCATGGGTGAACTGCGAGACCGATGGTACTCCCCACACGGCGAGCGCGGACGACGCATCGTTCAGCTCCGGGTTGCTGAACCGGAACGACGTGTTCGTCCGCGCCTTTCCAACTCCTCGAACGGCACCGTACCACTGTGACCTTCACCCTTTCATGAAGGCCACCGTGATCGTGGACTAGTGGCTCAGCCGCTCGTCCCGCAGGCGAGTCGGGTGCGAGCGGCGCCGGCCGGCATCCAGATGGCAAGGCCGCTGGCGCGCTGGGTGGCCGTGTTCGCCCCGACGGCCTCTCCGAGCACGTTCACGCCCGTCTTGTTCTGCGAGACGGGGTTGACGATGATGCCGTTCGCCCCGGACTGCGCGGCGCGCTTCCGCATCTCGCTGCGGAGTTGCGCATCCGTGGTCCACACCGAATTTCCTTCCGCCGTGATCCACGCCAGCTCGTAGTAGCTGTTCGGCACCTCGGCGCGGCTGTTGTACACGTCCACCGCATTCTCGCACGTGGGGTTGCGGGAGATGCTGGGGCTGATGTCCGTCGAGTGGGACTTAACGCCGCAGGCACCCACGGCGATGAGCAGCGCCGCGCTTGCACCGCGCAACAATGAGTTGTTCATGTCATCGTCCTCCGCTTGTGGTTATGTCGACGCCCAACACAGGCAAGGCTGGGGCCTCGACGGGGGAAAGCAAGGGAGTTCACGCGAGCAATGGCGAACCCGGCTGCGAGATGGCATCCTGCGTTGCCGAAAACGTCGAGGCCGGAGGTTATGATCGTGTCTGACATCCGCAACGCACCAACGGACGCGAACCAGTGGGTCCGCGCGCGCGTCGGCGCCGAAGGGCTGCGCGTGGACGTGAGCTCGCGTACGCATCATCTCGTCGCGGACGAGCCCCGTGCGCTGGGCGGCAGCGATGCCGGCCCGACGCCTTACGAGCTGCTCCTCACCGCACTCGCCAGCTGTACGGCGATGACGGTTCGTATGTACGCCAACCGCAAAGGCTGGCCGCTCCAGGAAGCCGTCGTGCGGTTGAGGCAGGCTCGCCCACATGAGCCTGACTGCGAGCATTGTGCAACGCAGCGGGTCGGTATGGGCACGATCGAGCGTCACGTGGAGCTGACTGGCCAGCTCACCGAGGAGCAGCGCGCGCGATTGTTCGAGATCGCCGATCGCTGTCCGATCAAGCAGACGCTTGAACGGGGCATCAGCGTCGTCAACGTCGTGGCTGATCCTTGACCTCCGGTGGGCATGGTGCGCCCGAGCGAAGCGGCTCCCAGCCAGGTGGGTCGCTCGCCGGAAAGCTTTCCTCGGATGACTCATCGATCGGGTCGCGCGGGGCTGCGGCCGGCGTGCGAGGCGCGCCCTTCTTCTGCTCACTCATCGGTATCCTCCCGAGCTTGTTCATTCTCCCACCGGCCAACGCAGAGACAACGGCGTCAGTCGACACTGGTTCAGAAGATGCACGGTTCGCGCGGTTGCCGAGCGGTACTCCTGCCGGCTTCGGCTCGTTCCCGGACCAGGATGGGACCATGAGGGCAGCGTCTTCCCGCCGCGCTTCCAGCGAGTCATACCTTCCGCAATCATCGGGCGCGCGTCGCGCGTCGCTGGCCGCGCACTGGATTCGCCGCGCTCTCCCGATCGCGTCCGTCGGCGCCTTCGCGGCATGTGCCGCCAGCGCGGGAAGCACCGCCACGAACACCATGCCGGAACCGTCCCACTCGACCATGACGTCGATGTCCGGCACGCCGATGGTGCACGCGGCCAGCGATTCAGCGGCCGGCCAGTATCTTACCGTGGTTGGCGGATGTAACGACTGCCACACCGTCGGCTGGGCCGAGTCCAACGGCCGGACGGCCCCCGCGCAGCAGCTCACGGGCAACCCGGTCGGGTACCGGGGACCGTGGGGAACCACGTACCCCGCCAACCTCCGGACGCTGGTCCAGCGCGCCAGCGAGGATCGCTGGGTGCAGGTCCTCACGACCGCGGATGGTGGTCGCGGTCGCCCGCCGATGCCGTGGATGAACACGGCGCAGATGAACGATCAGGACCTGCGCGCGATGTACCGTTACATCCACAGCCTCGGAGCCGCGGGCAATCCCGTGCCGCGTGCAGTGCCGCCGGGCGGAACGCCGACGACGCCGTACATCGACTTCGTCCCCGTGCAGCCCGGGTCGGGACACTAGTCGCGCTCAACAGCAGCGCGGTCGCCGTATATCTCGTCACATTCGAAGGAGCAGACCATGGCGTCGGGCAATACGCAGCAGCAGGCTGGCATCCTTCCGGCTGGAACGCCGGCTCCCGAATTCACCCTGCACAGCACGCCCGACCAGACCGTGTCGCTGGCCGAGCTGCGCGGGCGACCGTTCGTGCTCGCCTTCTATCCCGCCGACTGGAGTCCCGTCTGCGGCGACGAGATGGCGTTGTTCAATGCCGTGCTCCCCGACATCGAGGAGCTCGGCGCGCGCATGATCGGCGTTTCGGTGGACGGCGTGTGGTGCCACGCCGCGTTCGCGCGCGCGAGAAACCTGCACTTCCCGCTGCTCGCGGACTTCGAGCCGAAGGGGGAGGTCGCGCGCCGGTTCGGGGTCTACCGCGAGCACGACGGCGTGACGGAACGCGCGTTGTTCGTCGTGGACGACGCGGGTAGCATCGCGTGGAGCTACCTCTCGCCGATCGGCGTCAATCCGGGCGCGGATGGCGTGCTTCGCGCGCTCGAGTCGCTGCGCGGCACCGGCGGCTCGGAGACGGCGGCTCAACGCAGCGCACCACCGGCGGCCGAGCGAGGGCAGGCGAGCGAGGCTCGATCATGAGCGACGGCATCCTCGTCCCGCCCGTCGATGACGGGCGCGACCACGTGCAGGGCCCGGCGTCCGCGCCGGTGACGCTCGTCGAATACGGCGATTACCAGTGTCCGTACTGCGGGACGGCGTATCCCATCGTGAAGGAGCTCCAGCGCTCGCTTGGCGACCAGCTCCGTTTCGTCTATCGCAACTTCCCCCTTCGCGATGCGCATCCGTACGCGGAGCACGCAGCGGAAGCGGCGGAATCCGCCGACGCCCAGGGGAGCTTCTGGGAGATGCACGACGCGCTGTTCGAGAACCAGGAGCAGCTCGACGACCGATCGCTCATCGGCTTCGCAACGGAGCTCGGACTCGACGCGGAGCAGGTGGCCCGCGACCTCGATGACGGCACGTGGGCTGGCCGGGTGCGCGAGGACTTCCGCAGTGGCGTGCGCAGCGGCGTGAACGGAACACCCACCTTCTTCATCAACGGCGTGCGATACGACGAGGGGTGGAACGACCCACAACGGTTCCTGCAGGCCCTCCGCGCCACCGCTGGTGCGGCATGACCGGCATTCTCGGCCTCCACCACGTAACAGGCATCGCTGGCGATCCCCAGCGAAATCTCGATTTCTATGCGGGCGTCCTCGGGCTTCGGCTCGTCAAGCGCACGGACAACTTCGACGATCCGCAGACGTACCACCTGTATTACGGTGACGAGGTCGGATCGCCCGGCAGCATCATGACGTTCTTCCCGTGGCCCGGCGCGCGCAGCGGACGCGCCGGCGCGGGGCAGGTGGCGGTCGTTTCCTTCGCCATCCTGCCGAGCGCCGTCGGCTTCTGGGTGGAGCGCCTGCTTCGGCACGGCGTGGAATACCAGCAGCCAGTGCGCCGCGGCAGCGGTCAACATTCCGAGCGGGTCATCGCCTTTCGCGACCACGACGGCCTGATGCTCGAGCTGGTGGCGTCGGGCGGCGCCGAGGCGCGCGCCGCGTGGGACGGCGCGCCAGGGATCGCACGCGACGAGGCGATCCATGGCTTTCACGGCGTCACGCTCTGGATCGACAAGGCCGAGTCCACGGAGCGAGTCCTCGTGGACACGCTCGGCTTCCAGCCGCTGCGCGAGGAAGGCACCACCCACCGCTTCACCATCGGCGACAGGCTCCCGGGCACCTTCGTGGACGTGCGCGCCGTCGGCGGCTTCGGCGTCGGCGCAGGCGGGGCAGGGACGATCCATCATGTGGCGTTCGCCCTCGAGGGTGACCACGCCGAGCTCCAGATGCGTGAGCGCGTCGCTGACGCCGGCCTCACGCCGACAGCGGTGATCGACCGCAACTATTTCCACTCGGTGTACTTTCGCGAGCCCGGACATGTGCTGTTCGAGCTTGCGACGAACGCGCCCGGCTTCGCCATTGACGAGCCGGTGGAGCACCTCGGCGAGCGCCTCATGCTTCCGCCGCAGTACGAGCCGCACCGCGCCGAGATCGAGGCCGTGCTGCCGCGCATCCACCTGGCGGTCACGCCATCGGCCGCCACGGCGTTCGCCGAAGTCACCGGGCCGGAAGACGTGAGCGGCGACGCGCTCGGGTTCGTGCATCGGTACATCCCGCCGTCCTCGCAGGGAGAGGTCTCCGGGGCGACGACCCTTCTGCTGCTGCACGGCACCGGTGGGGACGAGGAGGATCTGCTGCCACTGGGTCGCGCGCTGCTGCCGGGCGCCGGCCTCCTCAGTCCGCGCGGCAGGATTCTCGAGAACGGTGCGCCGCGGTTCTTCCGGCGCCTCGCCGAGGGCGTGTTCGACCAGGAGGATCTCGCGCGCCGCACCAGCGAGCTCGCGCGCTTCATCACCGCTGCCGTCAGCACCTATCAGCTGGACCCCCGGGGCGCGGTGGCGGTGGGCTTCTCGAATGGGGCGAACATCGCGGCGAGCCTGCTGTTGCGGACGCCAGGCGTGCTTCGCGGCGCGGTGCTGCTGAGCCCCATGGTTCCCTTCGAGCCGGAGACCTTGCTCGACCTGCATGACATGGCGGTGTTCATCGGCGCGGGCCGGAACGATTCCATCGCGCCACCAGAGCAGGCAGAGCGCCTCGCCGAGGTCCTGCGCCGCGCCGGCGCGAGCGTCACGCTGCACTGGACGCCCGGTGGTCACGGCATCACGAAGGACGAGGTGGCGGCCGCCCGGCAGTGGATCGAGCAGTGCCTCACCGCGCATTGCGACCGCACGGAGGCGCCGGCCAGCGGGGTGTGACAACAGTCACGCGCGCGCGGGGTGATGGAGGCGAGATTGTCGCAACTTCCTCCCGGTACAGGGCGCCGTGGACTTCAACACCAATCCGTTCATCGTCATCTGGGAGACGACTCAGGCGTGCGACCTTGCCTGCCTGCATTGTCGGGCATCCGCCCATGCTCGTCGCGATCCGCGCGAGCTGAGCACGGCCGAGGCGTGCCAGCTCATGGATCAGGTCCGTGGGCTGGGGCCGCCGCTGTTCGTCCTCACCGGCGGCGATCCGCTCAAGCGGTCTGATACCGTCTCGCTCGTGGAGTACGGCACGAGCATCGGGTTGCGCGTCGCGCTCACGCCATCGGGCACGCCGCTCATGACGCCGGCGGTGCTCGCGTCGCTGCGCGATGCCGGGCTGGCACGCCTGGCGGTGAGCCTCGACGGATCGCGTGAGGACGTGCACGACCGCTTTCGCGGCGTTCCCGGGTCCTTCGCCTGGTCGGTGCGCATGCTGCACGCGGCCCGCGATCTGGGCCTGTCCACCCAGGTCAACACCACCATCTCACGCGACAACCTTGCCGACGTCGAGCAGCTCATCGCGTTGATGCACGGGCTCGACATCGCGTTGTGGTCGGTGTTCGTGGTCGTGCCCACCGGCCGAGGGCACGCCGGCCAGCTTCCGACCGCCGATGAACTGGAAGCGCTCTTCGAGCGGCTGTACGAGGTGTCGCTCACCTCGCCGTTCGACATCAAGACCACCGCCGCGCCGCACTACCGGCGCGTCGTGCTCCAGCGCCAGCGCGCTCGGCGACGGGAGGGAGCGCAGCTGCCAAATGACGGCGTGCCGCACGACGCGATCGGCCGCAGCCGCGGAGTCAACGACGGCAACGGCTTCGTGTTCGTCAGTCACCGCGGGGAGATCTATCCGTCCGGCTTCCTGCCGTCGCGCGCAGGCAACGTGCGCACGGATGACCTCGCACACATCTATCGCACGCATCCGCTCTTCACCTCACTCCGCGACGCCGATCGCCTCGAGGGGAAGTGCGGCTCCTGTGAGTTCAAGTGGGTGTGTGGCGGGTCGCGTTCGCGCGCCTTCGCGCTCACCGGGAACGTGCACGCTGCCGATCCGCTCTGTGCCTACATGCCGACTGCCTGGGCCGCACTGGCCGCGGGCGACAGCGCCACCATCGGAGGCAGCGCCGCATGATCGGCATCACCACCCTGTATGCGGACCGCAATACGCCATCGGACGGACTGCGCTATGGCCGCCAGCGCCTCGAAGGCGTACGTCCCCAGGACGTCATCACCCACGCCGCGCCGGCGTCGGCAGCAGCACGGAAACCGGTCGTCGTCTGGAACGTGGGGCGTCGCTGCAACCTGCACTGCGTGCATTGCTACTCCGACTCTGAGAACCGCGCCTACGACGGCGAGCTCTCCACGGACGAGGGGAAGGCGCTCATCGACGATCTCGCCGACTTCGGGGTTCCCGTGCTGCTCCTCTCCGGCGGGGAGCCGCTCATTCGCCCCGACCTGTTCACCCTCATCGCCCACGCGCGGTCGCGCGGCGTGCGCCTCACCCTCTCCACCAATGGCACGCTCATCACGCCGGAAGTCGCCGACCGGCTACGCGCGCACCAGGTGAGCTACGTCGGCATCTCGCTCGACGGTATCGGCGCGACGAACGACAGGTTCCGGGGGCACAAGGGCGCGTTCGAGAAGGCGATGGCGGGGTTTCGCAACTGCAAGGCGGTGGAGCAACGCGTCGGGCTGCGCATGACCCTCACCCGGCGCAACGCGCTCGACCTGGACCGCATCTTCGACTTCATAGAGGCGGAGGAGATCGACCGCGCCTGCTTCTATCATCTGGTCTACAGCGGGCGAGGACGGTCGACCGACGACCTCACGGCCCGGGACGCGCGCGCGGCCGTCGACACGATCCTGCGCCGCACCCGGGACTTCGCCGAGCGCGGCCTGCGCAAGGAGATCTTCACCGTCGACACTCACGCCGACGGTCCGTACCTCTACCTCAAGCTGCGCGAGGAGGATCCGGACCGCGCCGGCGAGGTACTGTCGCTGCTCAAGTGGAACGGCGGCGGCCTCCACAGCTCGGGCGTGGGAGTGGCCGACATCGACTTCCTCGGCAACGTGCACCCCGACCAGTTCTGGATGCATCACACGCTCGGCAATGTGCGCGATCGGAAGTTCAGCGCCATCTGGCAGGACACCTCCGATCCGCTGCTCGCCGGCCTGCGCGACCGCGCGCCCCTGCTCAAGGGCCGGTGTGGCAGCTGCCAGTGGAAGGACGTGTGTGGAGGGAGCTTCCGCGTGCGTGCCGATCGCTTCCACGGCGACCCGTGGGCAGAAGACCCCGGCTGTTACCTCACCGACGAGGAATGTGGCTTGACGCCCGGCAGCCGCCTTCGCGAGCCCGACCTGTGAGAGCCACACGAGAGTGAGCGCGGCCTCACTCGCCTGGATCCACCGCCTCGCGCTGCTCGTGCACATCGCCGGGGTAGTCGTGTGGATGGGAGCCGTGGCGTACTATCGCCTCATCCTGCAGCCGGCGATAAAGACCGCCGGCCTGGAGCGGACCGCGCGCTACGCGCTGCTGGTGGCCATCAAGGCGCGCCTTCGCCGAGTCGTCGGTCTCTCCATCGTCGCCATCGTGGCGAGTGGGCTCGTGAACGCGCGACTGCGCGGCCTGCTCGGCGGGGGAACCGCGGACGACTTCACTCGACGCGTGTTCTTCTGGAAGATGATCGTCGTCGGTCTGCTCGTGCTCATCTTCCTGTTCGCCCTTCCTGCGCTCAGGCGCGTGCGCACCGGCGCCGTGCGCGGACGCCTGTTCAACCTCATCCACGTGCTCGTGCTGGTGCTCGGCGCCGCGGCTACCGCCGGGGGCATCCTGCTCGCTCGCTGAGGGCTCCCTCGAACGCGCACCCCGGCCCGTCCGGTCGCGCCCCGTTGCCTGAACCCGCCACGGTCAGTCTGGAGCGTGGAGCAACCGGCCCGCGCGGGCCGGTCAGCGCATTTCCAGGCTCCATGTTGCGCTCACCTTCACGACACGCGGAGCTGCGTGCGGGAGCGATCATGCGATTCATCCAGCGGGTGGCAACTGTTTCAGGCGCCGTCTTCATCCTCGTCGCGATACTCGGAATCGTCTCCGGTGGCATGCCA
>DASTGQ010000487.1:0-5793 GCA_035718985.1 Gemmatimonadaceae bacterium | reverse complement strand
GATAATATTCGGGGCTACACCTATTTACAGCACTTCACACTCAGGGAAGGCGTTACTGATGGTCGAGATTCATCTCGAGGAAAGCGATCGTCTGGACTGGGCGCTCAAGGCGTTCAAGCGGAAGATCGCCAAGGCCGGCATCCTCAAGGATCTCCGGAAGAAGCGGTACTACGTGAAGCCGAGCGAGGCTCGTCAGCTCAAGGCCGCCGCCGCGCGCCGTCGCAGCCGGACCGAGCGCTCGCGCTGAGCCGGCCGCGCACTCACGGATGGCGAAAGAAGACGCGATTCAGCTGGAAGGCTCGGTCACCGAGGTGCTCCCGAACGCCACGTTCCGGGTGCAGTTGACCAACGGCCACAACGTGCTTGCGACGCTCGGCGGGAACATGCGCCGATTCCGCATTCGCGTGCTCGCGGGCGATCGCGTGACGATCGAGGTCTCGCCGTATGACCTCACGCGAGGCCGGATCACTTTCCGGCACAAGAACTAGTCCGGACCGCAGGGGGCGCCACTGGCGCCCCCTGCTCGTTGTGGCCCCCTTCTAGCGCCTCGCTGTCTCCAGCGTCGCGCCGCGGCGCGTGCCGGGATAGGGAACCCCGGGCTTCACCGCGTCCCAGATGATGCGGTTGAAGGGGTCCTCCGCTGCCACGTCCTCGATCCTCAAATCGAGCTTCGCCGACTCGCGCGCTCCGGTCGTCCCCGGCGGGTTCTTCGCGTTCAGGTCCACCCGTGGCGTCATGACGCTCCACGGCCTCACGTCGGGCGTGTCGCTCCAGATGTCACGCAGCGGACGCCCGTAGTAGTCGAACTGCGAGAGGGCGTCGAGGCCGAGGATCTCCTCCATCGTGCGGATGACGTCGGTGGTGTTGGCGAAGCGATGCACCACGCCCGCGCGCACCCACGGCGAGATGATGTACATCGGCGAGCGATGCGAATCCACGTGGTCCGGGCCGTTCTGCGCGTCGTCCTCGAGCACGAAGACGACGGTGCTCTTCCAGAATGGACTGTGGCTCAGCGCGTCGATCATGCGCCCGAGCGCGAGATCGTTGTCTGCGGCGTAGGCTTGCGGCGTCGGCAAGCCGGCGCGCGCACCAGAGGTATGGTCATTCGGCAACCGGACGACCTCGAACGCCGGCATCGCGCCGCGCCGCGTGAACTCGGCCAGCTCGGCGATCCACACGTCAGCGCGTCGCTGATCGGGGATGCTCAGGTCGAAGCCCGGATACGACGGATTGGTGTGTGACGCGAGGAAGGGCTTGTCGCCCCGGTAGCCCGGTGGAAGCACGTCGTCGGGGTCCGCGTCCGACGGCACCACGAACTCGCCGTAGTTCCGGAAGGTCAATCCCTTCCGCTGGACGAGGTCCCACAGGTAGCCGTGTGCCGGCGCGGCGGGATCGTCATCCGGGATCACGGTATGATTCCCGAAGCGAGCACCCTCGTACTCGTACGCGCGTCCGCGCGACGAGTAGTTGAGCGGCACGGTCTTCTGGAGGTAGTCGGTGGTGTACGCGGCCATGGACCAGTTGTGGCCGTCCGGGCTCACCTCCGCGTTCACGAAGAATCGATCGTAGATGCCGAAGCGCTCCGCCAGCGCATGCTGGTTGGGCGTCACGTCGCGGCCGAACAGCACGAGTGACGTGTCGCCATCCGCCTGTGCGAGGTCACCGAGCACCTGGTCGTAGCTGCGGTTCTCCTTCACGATGTAGATCACATGCTCGAAGGGCGGATACCCACGCGCCGCCGTGCGCGGCGAAGTCCAGCCATTGGCCTGGGCGACACGGGCGCTGTAGCGGGCGAGCTCCTCGCGTCCGGCATGCGCGAGCGGGACGATCATCAAGCCGCCATTCAGCTGCGAGAGCGTGGTGTTCAGGCCGTTCGGACCACGATGGATGCGCGAGGGCACGGGCTGCGGTCCGTCCGGATTCGGCCGAGTGCCGCTCCCCTTGCCGCTCGCCACCACCAGCGTGTCGCCGTGCGCGAGCAGCGACGTCGGGTACCAGCCGGCGGGGATGCGACCCGCCAGGAGATCGTCTCCGGCGGCAGTGGCCACGCCACTCGTGGCGGCGGAGAGATCGAACACTGCCACGGCGTTCGCATCGGCCTCGGCCACGAAGAGCCGCGTGCCGTCGGCGGACAGCGCGAGCGCGTTCGGCGTGCTCCCTTCGCCCGGACCAGCCGGTGGCGGGTCGAGCAGCTGGCCGATCACGCGCCGCCGCGCCGGATCCACCGCGAGCACGCGATCGGTGCTGGCGCTCGTGACGAAGATCCGGTTGCCTCGCGCGCCAAGCAGCATCGTCGAAGGATGCCGTCCGACGCGGATCGTTCCCGTGCTGCGCAGCCGCCCCTGCGGATCCGCGGCGAACGTGGAGAGGTCCCAGCCACCCCAGTTGGAGACGTACACTCCCCCATCCGGCGAAACGACGACCGCGTACGGATAGTGTCCCGTGGCGACGCGCTGCACGACCTCACCGCTCGCGACGTCCACCACGGCGAGGGAGTCGGCGAGGTTCTCGGCCACGTAGAGCGTGCGACCATCGTGCGAAAGGGCGAGTCCGGCCGGATAGCGCTCGCCGTTCTCACGCGGACGACGCTTCACGCGGAGCACGATGCTGTCGCGCAGCGTGGCCGCGCCCGCCTGCCAGTCGAAGCGGTAGATCACGTCACCGTTGCCGCCGGACGCGTAGAGCGACCGCCCATCCGGCGCGAACTGGAGGCCCAGGAAGACGGCGGGAAGCGTGACCGTCTGGAGGACGCGTCCGGTCGCACGCTCGACGACCTGCAGTCCTTCCTCACGCCAGCCGTTGATGAGGAGAACCATCCGATCGCCTTCCGGTGCCTCGACCATGGCCAGCGGCATCTGTCCGACCACGTGCAGCGGCGCAGCGGGATCGAGGTGCACGCCGGTCGGCAGTCGGCCATGCGATTCGTCAGCGTTGGCCGCACTCGGGGTCACGGCCGGCTGCGGGGCAGCGCAGGCCGCCAGAAGGACGATGGCGGCAAAGTGTCGAGTTCTCATGCGCGAATACTGCCGCCTGCAACCATGGGCCGTCCATCCCCGTCTAACCGCCATCGGTCGATTCCCTTACATTTCGCCTGTCCGGCCAGCGCCCCGCCGCCGGAACCACTTCCGTGAGGTCGTCTGCATGTTTCGCCCCCGTACCGCGGCCGTCGCTTCGCTGTTCCTCATCCCCATGGTTGCCGGGGGATTCCTGCTGCAGCAGGCCCCTCCGCAGGCAACGCCGCGGCTGTTCGACCAGGTGTTGTCCATCGTGGCCAACCGGTACGTGGATTCGCTGCAGGGCAACGAAGTGTTCGAGAAGGCGGCGCGGGGTCTCGTGCACGAGCTGAACGATCCGTACAGTGAATTGCTCGCGCCCAAGCAGAACGAGGAGTTCAATCGCAACGTCGGTGGCCGCTATGGCGGCGTCGGCATGTTGCTCGAGGAACAGAAGAAGGGGGCCGGCACGAACATCGTCGTGGCGCGCGTGTTCCCGAACACCCCGGCCGAGGAAGGCGGCGTGCAGGAGGGCGACCGCATCGTTCGCGTGGACACGCTGGGCGCGACCGACGTGAAGATCGATCTCGTGTCCGACGCGTTGCGCGGCGTGCCGGGTACGAAGGTGAACGTGGTCTTCGCGCGCGCGGGCGTGGCAGAGCCGGTGAAGCTGTCGTTCAAGCGCGCCGTGGTGCACGTCCCGGCAGTGCCGTACGCCACCATGGTCGGCGACCACGTGGGGTATATCCCGCTGCAGACCTTCAACGAGAACACCGCGGAGGAAGTGGAAGCCGCGGCGTCGAAGCTGGTCGCCGAGGGAGCGCGCGGACTCGTGCTCGACCTGCGGGACAACGGCGGCGGGATCGTGGACCAGGCGCTCGCCGTCAGCTCGCTGTTCCTCAAGGACGGCCAGTCCATCGTGAGCGTCCGCTCGCGCAATGCGCCGGACGAGATCGCGCGTTCGTCGTCCGACCACCTTGCCGCCCAGCCTCCACTCGTCGTCCTCACCGATGGCGGTACCGCGTCGGCGAGCGAGATCGTCGCCGGTGCGTTGCAGGATCACGATCGCGCCCTGGTGGTCGGCACGACGAGTTTCGGCAAGGGACTCGTGCAATCGCTCTTCCCCCTGGACGGCGGCTACTCGCTGAAGCTCACCACGGGCAAGTGGTACACGCCGAGTGGCCGCAGCATCCACCGCGAGCGCACGCTCCTGCCCGACGGCCGCCTGGTGGAGACGCGTCCGGATTCACTGGAGACCGAAGCGGAGAAGAAGTCGCGTCCGAAGTATTCGTCCGATGCCGGCCGCACGGTGTACGGCGGTGGGGGCATCACGCCCGACGTCATCGTGCCCGACGATACGCTCCTCACGAGCGAACAGCAGTTCCTTCGCGCCATCGCGCCCAAGGCGCAGCAGTTCGTCACGGTGCTCAACCAGTACGCGCTCGAGCTGAAGCCCGTCGCGGCGAAGAACTTCACGGTTACGCCAGCGTGGCGCGCCGAGCTGCGCCGCCGGCTCGGTGACGCCGGCGTGACAGTGGATCCGAAGTACGACTCCGTGGCCACACGCGTGCTCGACCGTGAGCTCGATCGCCGCGTGGCCCGGCTGGTCCTCGGTGACGCGGGCGCGCGACAGCGCTCCGTGGGCGAGGACCATCAGCTTGCCCGGGCCATCGCGTTGCTCGACAGTGCGCGCTCGCAGGAGCAGCTCTTCGCGCTGAGCCATGCCACGCCGTCCGGCGCGCCGGTCAGGCGCGCCGCCAAGCCGGAGCGCCGATAGCCTCGCCGGCCAGGAGATTCGCCGGCGATGGCTGAGGGGAGCGCCGACGAGGGCGTGACCGCGGGACCGTCGGTGGCGACGCACGCCATCGTCGTCCCGCGCACGGCGCGGTATTGCACGATCGGCCCGACGCACGGGTTCCCGCGCGAGCTGTGGTTCGTTTGTCACGGCTACGGACAGCTCGCGCCGCGATTCATCCGCGAGTTCGCCTCGCTCGACGACGGCTCGCGACTGATCGTCGCTCCGGAGGGGCTGTCGCGCTTCTACCTCGATCCGATTCCGAAGCGGCGGCACGATCCCTCACCGCGCGTGGGCGCGACCTGGATGACGCGGGAAGCTCGCGAGTCGGAGATCGCCGACTACGTGTCGTATCTCGACCGCGTTGCCGACGAGGTGCGCCACTCGCTCACGGGCGCAGCGCCGCGCATCGTGGTGCTGGGATTCTCGCAGGGAACGGCAACGGTGTGCCGCTGGCTGGCCTCGAGCGCGATGCGGGCCGACCAGCTGGTGCTGTGGTCCGGCACCATTCCGCCGGAGCTGGACCTGGCAGCGTGGGCGGACCGGCTGCATGGTGCGACGATCACCCTCGTAGCGGGGGAGCGAGATGAGATGGTGCCGGCGACGGTGATGTCCGGCGAGGCGGAGCGTCTCTCGGCGGCCGGGGTGGCGTTCACCCTCGAGCGCCACGCGGGAGCACACGAAGTCACGGCGACCGGCTTGAAATCGCTGCTCGGCGAGGCCTGAGATTCGGCTGTTGCCGGCCTACTTCCGCCGCCACTTGTCGATCTCGCGGCGATCCCGCTTCGTCGGTCGACCCTTCTCCTCGTAGACAAGCGCCGCTGGAGCCATGCGAAGCTGCTCGGCGAGCTTCTGGCGCGCCGCCAGGCTTTCCGGGGTCTCCTCGTAGAGCGTGGCCGCGACGGCAGCCGGCCCACGCCGACCGGACAGCTCGCGGACCCGCACCACGTGTTCGTAGGGGCCGAGCCTGATGGAGAGCTCGTCGCCCACCTGAAGCGGGCGCGC
>DASTGQ010000486.1:0-4626 GCA_035718985.1 Gemmatimonadaceae bacterium | reverse complement strand
CGCCACGCAGGATCGCGTCGGCACGGCCGTGGCCGAGACGATCTTCGGGGCGAGCGGCGGCGCGCTGATGGCGATCGCCATCCTCATCTCCACCTTCGGCTGCAACAACGGATTGATCCTCTCCGGCGCGCGGGTGCTCTACGCCATGTCGCGTGACGGTGTCTTCTTCCGTCGCGCCGGCACGCTGAATCGCAATCACGTGCCGGCGTTCGCGCTCGTCGTCCAGTCGGCATGGACAGCGGTGCTCTGCCTGACCGGGACGTACAACCAGCTCCTCAATTACGTGATCTTCGCAGCCCTCGTCTTCTACGTCGCCACCACGATGGGGCTGTTCATCCTGCGCCGGACACGGGCCGGCGTCGCGAGGCCCTACCGGGCCGTCGGCTATCCGGTGCTCCCCGCGTTGTACATCCTGCTGGCTGCGGGGGTGGCAGTGCTGCTGCTCCTCGCTCCCACCACGCGTACCGAGTCGGTCTCGGGGCTGGTGCTGGTGCTGATCGGGATTCCCGTGTTCTATCTCTGGCGCCGCGTCGAGCGGCCCGCCGCTGCCGTGGCCTGACGGCCCGGTTCCTCCCGCAATCCACTTTCACGCATCATGACGCAGACGCAGTCATCTCTCCTGACCGTCGTCATCGGCGCGAGCGCGCTCGCCCTGATCTTCGCCGTGTTCCTCACCCGCTGGGTGCTCGCACGCAGCCGCGGCACGCCCGAGATGCAGAAGATCTCGAACGCCATCCAGGAAGGTGCGGAGGCCTACCTGGCGCGGCAGTACAAGACGATCGCCATGCTGGCGGTGGTGGTGGCCGCGATTCTCGGTATCGGCTACGCCTTCTTCCGCCACACGACGGCCAACGATCCGGTGCAGGACGCGAGGACGTTCGCCCTCTACGTCACCGCATCGTTCCTGCTCGGGGCGCTGAGCTCCGGGGTCGCGGGGTACGTGGGGATGTGGGTGTCCATCCGCACCAACATCCGCGTCGCGTCGGCGGCAATGACCTCGCTCAACGGCGCGCTCCAGACCGCACTGCGGGGCGGTGCCGTCTCGGGAATCTTCACGGTCGCCATGAGCCTGCTCGGGGTGGGTGGCCTCTTTGCCGTCCTCTCCGCGTTCCCGCCCGCCGGCGTGCCGGCCGGTGAGTGGGCGCGGCACATCCCCTTCCTGATCGTCGGCTACGGCTTCGGCGCCTCGTTCGTCGCGCTGTTCGCCCAGCTGGGTGGGGGCATCTACACCAAGGCGGCCGACGTCGGCGCCGATCTGGTCGGCAAGGTGGAAGCGGGAATCCCGGAGGACGACCCGCGCAATCCGGCGGTGATCGCCGACCTCGTGGGCGACAACGTGGGCGACTGCGCCGGTCGTGGCGCGGACCTCTTCGAGAGCACGGCCGCCGAGAACATCGGTGCGATGATCCTCGGCGTGCTGCTGTACCGCTCCTTCGGCATCAGCGGCATCCTCTTTCCGCTGGTCATCATGGCGCTCGGCCTCATCTGCTCCATCGTCGGCGTGATGACGGTGCGCACGCGCGAGGACGCCGACCCCATGAAGGCACTCAATCGCGGGTACTACATCACCGCCGCGCTGGTGACGGTCGCGTTCTTCTTCGCATCCCGGACGCTGCTCGTCACGGACGCGGCCCCGAGCGCGTGGCTGTACTTCTTCTTCTGCGGCATGATCGGGATCCTCACCTCGATCGCCTTCGTGTTCATCACGCAGTACTACACGGAATACCGGTACCGCCCCGTGCTCGGCATCGCCGAGGCGAGCAAGACCGGCCCGGCGACCAACATCATCGCCGGCCTGGCGGTGGGCATGGAATCCACCGTGCTGCCCGTGATCACCATCGGCTTCGCCATCATCGCCAGCTATTCGCTCGGGCAGATGAGCGGCCTGCTGAACGAGGCGGGCCAGCCCATCGGCGGCCTGTTCGGCACCGCCGTCGCGACGATGGGCATGCTCGGCACGGCCGGCTACATCCTGGCGATGGATGTCTTCGGGCCCATCACCGACAACGCCGGCGGCATCGTCGAGATGTCGCGGCAGCCGCAGGAAGTGCGCGACAAGACCGATCGCCTGGACTCGGTGGGCAACACCACGAAGGCGCTGACGAAGGGGTATGCCATCGGGTCCGCCGCGCTCGCGGCGTTCCTCCTCTTCTCCGCCTATCTCGACGAGGTGCGCAACCTCACCGGCCAGGCGCTGCACGTCGACCTCTCCAAGCCGGTGGTGTTCGTGGCCGGCCTGCTGGGCGCCATGCTGGTGTTCTGGTTCTCGTCGCTGGCCATGACGGCGGTTCGCAAGGCGGCATCGTCGGTGATCACCGAGGTGCGTCGCCAGTTCCGCGAGCGGCCCGGGATCATGCAGGGCACGGAGGATCCCGACTACGCCACCTGCGTGGACATCGTCACCGTGGGCGCGCTCAAGGCGATGATCGCGCCGGGCGCCCTCGTGGTGCTGTTCCCGATCGTCGTCGGCGTGGTGTTCAAGCACTTCGGCGGCGCGGGCGAGTTCATCGGCGCCGAGTCGGTGGCGGCGCTGCTGATGGTCGGCACCATCGCGGGCATCCTGATGGCGGGATTCCTGAACAACGGCGGCGGCGCGTGGGACAACGCCAAGAAGTACATCGAGACCGGGGCGCACGGCGGGAAGCGCTCGGAGGCCCACAAGGCCGCAGTGGTCGGTGACACGGTCGGCGATCCGTTCAAGGACACGGCTGGCCCGTCGCTCCACGTCCTCATCAAGCTGCTCAGCACCATCACGCTCGTGCTGGCGCCGCTGTTCATCTAGTCCCGTAATCCACGACGGATGACTTCACTCTTCTCGCGCAAGCCGATCGCCGAGTTGCTGGACGAAGGCGATCGCCCCAACGCCCTCAAGCGAGCGCTCGGCGCCGGCGACCTGATCATGCTGGCGATCGGCGCCGTCATCGGCGCCGGCATCTTCGGCGCGATCGGGACGGCGGCGGCGGGGCAGACGGACGCCGCGGGACACGTCATCCGGAGTGGCGCCGGCCCGGCGCTCGTCTTCTCCTTCCTGCTGCTTGGCGGCGTGTGCGCGCTCGCGGCGCTCTGCTACGCCGAGCTGGCGTCGATGATCCCCCAGGCCGGCAGCGCGTACGCCTACACCTACGCCACGCTCGGCGAGATCGTGGCGTGGATCATCGGGTGGGACCTCATCCTCGAGTATGCGGTCGGCAACGTCGCGGTCGCGATCTCGTGGGGCGACTACTTCAAGACCCTCACCGGCGGGCTGATCAACCTGCCGGTCTGGCTCACCACCGGCTACCGCACGGCGCTGCTGAGCGCCGATCCGGGCGTGCACGGGCTGCTCCAGTCGGCGCCGCGCGTCGCCGGGATCCCGATTCTCGTCAACGTGCCGGCGGCGGCAATCGTCATCTTCATCACCTGGCTGCTCCTGCGAGGCGTGCGCGAGAGCGCCCGCGCGAACAACATCATGGTGGTGGTGAAGCTGCTCGCGCTCGGCCTGTTCGTCGCGGTGGGGCTCACGCGGATCAACCCGGCGAACTACACCCCGTTCGCCCCGAACGGGTTCCAGGGGATCCATCACGGCGCCGCGATCGTGTTCTTCGCGTACATCGGATTCGACGCCATTTCCACGGCGGCGGAGGAGACGAAGAATCCGCAGCGCAACCTGCCGATCGGCATCCTCGGCGGTCTCGGCATCTGCACCGTCATCTACGTCATCGTCGGCGCGGTGCTCACGGGGATGGTCAACTACAAGGAGCTCGACCCCAGCCTGCATGCCGACCCGCTCGCGTACGCGCTCCAGCGCACCGGGATGATGAGCGCGGGCTGGCTCGTCGCGCTCGGCGCCGTGTTCTCGATGACCGCGGTGCTGCTGGTGTTCCAGTACGGCCAGCCGCGCATCTTCTACGCGATGGCGCGCGACGGCCTGCTCCCCCGCTGGGCGGCGAAGGTCTCCAGGAAGGCGCGCGTGCCTTACGTCACCACGCTCATCACCGGTGTGTTCGTCGCCAGCTGGGCGCTGATCGGCGATGCCGGAGAGACGTATGACCTCACGAACATCGGGACCCTCTCCGCGTTCGCGCTGGTGTGCATCGGCGTGCTCGTCCTCCGCTACACCCAGCCGGACCGGCCGCGTCCCTTCCGAGTGCCGTTCGTCTGGTTCGTCAGCCTGGCGGGCGCCGCCGCGTGCATCTACGTCATGATGGGCCTCCCGCGCCAGGCGTGGGAGCGGTTCGGCTGGTGGCTCGTCATCGGCCTGGTTCTTTACTTCGCGTACGGCTACCGCAACTCGACCCTCCGCCGCGAGGCGGCCGGGCTCTCCTCGAATCGGTAATCCGATGACTGCTGCTGACCTCACGACGGCGCCGCCGCCGCCGCCCGGGCGCACCGGCCTGCGACGCATCTCCATGTCGCAATGGATCATCATCTCGATGGTCGTCGGCGTGCTCCTCGGCTACCTGTTCCCCGGACCGGCTGAGGCGAAGGGCTTCCAGGCGGCGGATCTCCAGATCCTGTCGACGATCTTCCTCCGGATGATCAAGTCGCTGATCGTCCCGCTGCTGTTCGCGACCCTCGTCGTCGGCATCACTGGCCATGGCGACGACATGAAGCGCGTCGGCAAGCTCGCCCTCCGGTCCATCGTCT
>DASTGQ010000485.1:0-4472 GCA_035718985.1 Gemmatimonadaceae bacterium | reverse complement strand
GACGTCAACTTCGCCTCCACACCCGACGCGTCAGTGCGCGTCTCCCACGGGGAGCGTTTGCTTCACCGCGGCCGCGAGCTCGTCGTACGCGGGCGCCGCCAGTTCGTTGAACGGCAGCATGCGCTTCGCGATGCGCCCGCTGGGGTCGATCACGAACAGGTTGCGGTTGTCGAGCGTGCCGCGCGTCGAGCCATAGAGCTTGCCGACCACCTGGCCGCTATCGCTGGCGAAGAGCACCGGCGTCCCGAGCTCGCGCGCCCATGCCGCGAGCGTCGTGTCGGCGTCCACGCTCACGGCGAGGACCACGACGTGACGTCCGTTGTTGAAGAGCCTGGCGTACTGATCACGGTACGCCTCCATTTGAACCGTTCAGCCCTTTGTCCGTGCCTTGTAGAAGAAGGCGAGGACGACCGTGTTGCCGCGCAGATCCGAGAGTCGAACCGGATCGCGCAGGAGGCCGTACCGCGTAGCGGCTGGCAGGGTGAAGTCGGGAGCCATGCTGCCGACCTGCGGCGCCGTTGACGCAGGCGCCGCCGTGGTAGGCTGCTGGGCGTCCGCCGCCTGCGTGACGGCGAGGGCGAAAAATGCCGCGAGCGCGACGCGGCTCACTTCCGGGCGATACATGCAGCACCTCGTTCTGGTCGGCCGCAATCATGTGGGCGAGTCGCGGCGCACGCAATGGCGTGACATGGATCACGTTCGACATCGAACTCGTTCGCACGCATCTGGAAGCGGTCCGAACGGTTGTGCAGGAAAGAGGACAGTGCACTCTCGACCCATGGACGACACCCCGCCGATCGCGCCCCGGAAGTGCCCGTAGCGGAGGTGAAGGAGTGGTCCGCTACCTGCCAGTAAGAGGATCGACGAATCACCGTTTCCGATCTGGGAGGATCTCTGATGCGCAAACTTGGGATGATGGCCCCGCTCGCCGCTCTCGCAATGCTGGGAGCCTGCAGCCGAGGCAGTGATGCGCGACCCGACGACGCGCTGAAGAACGACTTGGCACTCGCGGCGCAGGCGCAGCCGTACCAGGCGCAGCAGTTCGTGTCGCCGGCGGAACAGCCGTACGTGGGCAATGGCGTGCCGCAGCAGTACAACGCCGTAGCCAGCTATCCGGCGCCGGTGATGCGAGCCCCCGCTCCGGCGCCCGTGCGTCGCACCACCAGCACCGCACGTCGCAGCTCGTCGAGATCGCGCGGCTCGAGCTCGGGCACGTACTACCCGGCTCCGGCGCCTGCGCCTCGGCCCGTGGTCAAGCACACCAAGCGTGATGCCGCGATCGGCGCTGGCGCCGGTGCCGTGATCGGCGCGGTGACGAGCCGCGACAAGATCAAGGGTGGCATCATCGGCGCGGCGGCAGGCGCCATCCTTGGTGGCGTGATCGGCAACAACGTGGACGTCCATCGCCCGTAGGACGCGGACTCCCTCATGAGCAATCGATGCCCGTCTTCATCCCAACGCTGGATGGGGACGGGCATTGTTCGTACGGACCGACGACGGACTGATCAGTGACATGACGCGACCGCTATCGTCCCGAGGGTAGCAGGAGTACCCACCATCCGCGCGCTCGCGCGGGCCCATGCAGGTGCTGGTTCACTACGGAGATCTTCCCATGAAGCGAATCCTGATGCTGGCCTTCGCTGCCGCGCTCACGATGGGCGCGAGCGCGTGCCAGGACACGACGAGCCCCGGCGCGGTACTGTCGGGTACGTACACGCTGCAATCGATCAACAACGTCCCGCCGCCGGTGGTCATTTACCAGGATCCGACCGTCACCCGTGAAGCAATCGGCGGCCAGATCCAGATCAATCGCGATGGCACGTTCACCGATGTGGTGACGTATCGCGACACGCCGGCGGGTGGCTATCCGGGAGCGCCGTACAACGACACGATCTACGGCACATGGTCTCTCAGCGGCAACACGCTGCAATTCAACGATGCGAACAACGTGAACAACACTTATTACGCGACGGTGTCCGGCAGCGAGCTGGTGTTCGTCAACTACGCATCGGGAACGTCGTACACGACGGTGTACTCCAAGTAGGCACGGCAACGACGAGTACTTCGTACCGGGTACCGGGTAGCAAGACTGACGGGCCACTCCCCAGAAGGAGTGGCCCGTTTCCTTTGCTTTGCACGGCGCTTGACCTCAGCGCCTGCCCAGCCTTCGTGGAGCCCGAATCATGGGTCCCGGTACGGAGTACCAGGTACCACGTACTCGCCGTTTGCCTTTCCTACTTCCTTGCCAGCGTCCGCAGGACGTACGGAAGGATCCCGCCGTTCTTGTAGTAGTTCAGCTCCTCCGGCGTGTCGATCCGGCACAGCACCTTGAACGACTTGCTCTTTCCGTCGCGCCCCGTCGCCCTCACGGTGAGCGTCGTGTGTGCCTTGAGCGAGTCGTCGAGCCCCTCGATGTCGAACGTCTCGAAGCCCGTGAGGCCGAGTGACTGCCGCGTGTCGCCGCCGATGAACTCCAGCGGAAGCACGCCCATCCCCACGAGGTTGGAGCGGTGGATGCGCTCGAAGCTCTCGGCGATCACCGCGCCAACGCCGAGGAGCAGCGTTCCCTTCGCGGCCCAGTCGCGCGACGAGCCGGTGCCGTACTCCTTGCCGGCGATGATGACGAGCGGCGTCCCCTGCTTCTGGTACTCCATCGCCGCGTCGTAGATGAACTTCGGCGTGCCACCCGGCTCGGTGGCGGTCCAGCCGCCCTCGGTGCCCGGCGCCATCTCGTTCCGCAGGCGGATGTTGGCGAAGGTGCCGCGCATCATCACTTCGTGATTGCCGCGACGCGACCCGTAGGAGTTGAAGTCCTTCCGCTGGACGCCCTGCGCAATCAGCCACTGGCCGGCCGGGCTCGACGCCGGGATGTTGCCCGCCGGCGAGATGTGGTCGGTGGTGATGGAATCGCCGAGCATCGCCAGCACCTTCGCACCCGTGATCGGCTTCACTCCGGGCGCCTGCATCGTCATCCCCTCGAAGTACGGCGGGTTCTTCACGTACGTGGAGTCGTCCTGCCAGGCGTACGTTTCCCCCTTCGGTACGTCGAGCCCCTGCCACTCCTTGTCGCCCTTGAAGACGTCGGCGTACTGCTTCCGGAAGAATTCCTGCTTCACGCTGCGCAGGATCTCGTCCTGCACCTCCTTCGCGCTCGGCCAGATGTCGCGGAGGAAGACCGGACCGTCACTGCCGATGCCGAGTGGCTCGCGCGTGAGGTCGAGGTCCATGCGGCCGGCGAGCGCGTATGCCACGACGAGCGGCGGTGACGCGAGATAGTTGTAGCGGGTGAGCGGGTTGATGCGTCCCTCGAAGTTCCGGTTGCCCGAGAGCACGCTCGCCACCACCAGCTTGCCATCCTCGATGGCCTTCGCGATGGGCTCGGGCACGGGACCGGAGTTGCCGATGCAGGTGGTGCAGCCATATCCGACCAGGTTGAATCCGAGCTGATCGAGGTACTTCGTCACTCCGGCAGCGTTGAAGTAATCGGTGACCACCTTGGATCCCGGCGCGAGCGACGTCTTCACCCACGGTTTCACGCTCAGTCCCTTCTCCACCGCCTTCTTCGCGAGCAGGCCCGCGGCGAGCATGACGCTGGGGTTCGACGTGTTCGTGCAGCTGGTGATCGCGGCGATCACCACCGCGCCGTGGTTCAGGGTGAACGTCTTGCCGTTACACGTGCACTGCTGCCCGTCGCCGAGCTGTGTCTGGTTGCCGCCTTCGTTTTCCTTGCGCATGAGCGCCTTCGCGAGCTCGGGCTCGGCGCTCACCGCCGTGGCCTTGCGGTCGGCAGCCACTCCAGCCGGAGTTGCCAGCTTCTCGAGGTCGACCGCCAGTGCGTCACGGAACATTGACGACGCCTTGCTGAGCGGCACGCGGTCCTGCGGACGACGCGGACCGGCGAGGCTCGGCTCCACGGTGGAAAGATCGAGCTCGATCGTGTCGGTGAACACGGGATCCGGCGTGTCGTCGGTGCGGAAGAGTCCCTGCGCCTTCGTGTACGCCTCGACGAGCGCGACGTGCTCCTCGCTCCGGCCGCTGAGCCGCAGGTACTTCAGCGTCTCGGCATCCACGGGGAAGAAGCCCATCGTGGCGCCGTATTCGGGCGACATGTTGGCGATCGTCGCGCGGTCGGCGAGGCTGAGCGAGCTGAGGCCGCTGCCGTAGTACTCGACGAACTTGCCCACCACCTTCTTCTTGCGGAGCATCTCGGTGACGGTGAGTACGAGATCCGTCGCCGTCGCGCCCGCGGGCAGCTTGCCGTGGAGCTTGAACCCGACCACCTCGGGGATGAGCATCGACACCGGCTGGCCCAGCATCGCCGCCTCGGCCTCGATGCCGCCCACGCCCCAGCCGAGCACGCCGCGGCCGTTGATCATGGTGGTGTGGCTGTCGGTGCCGACCAGCGTATCGGGCATGGCCACCAGCTGGCCGCCGAGCTCTTTGGTCACTACCACCTGGGCCAGGTACTCAAG
>DASTGQ010000484.1:0-5072 GCA_035718985.1 Gemmatimonadaceae bacterium | reverse complement strand
TTCGACCGTGCCACCGGAGCCGCGCGACCCTCCGCCACCGCCCCCGGCCGGACCGGCACCACCCGCTCCCTGCACCATACGGTCGATCACGGACCCCGGCATCAGGAACGGCACGATGAGCAATCCGATGATGACTGCGTGCAGCAACACGGAGACGAGCACTCCCATCCGGCGGTTCTCCTGGCCGCGGGACGGCAGCCCGATCGGCGCGCGATACCGCGGCGGGTCGCTCATGGGAGGGTCGTGAGTGTGGGACCGTTCAGGGAGCGTCATGCAGACCTCGGAGGCGCGTTGAGCCGCGCGACACGTGCGACTGAACGTTATACGGCGGACGACCCCCGAAGGGTTCGTCCGCCGTGACTCCGCCCGGACCGGCACGCCGGTCCGGGGGAGATTCTACTTGGTGGCCGAAGCGGACCCGGCGCCCGGCGTGTCCTTGGGCGTCGCGCCAATCACCTTCACCCCGGCGCCACGGGCGACATCCATCGCGTGCACGACCTGCTGGAACTTGGCCTTCGGGTCCCCCTTCACGAAGATGATCTTCTCGGGGCGTCCGTCGTAGATGCTCTTGAGTCGGCTGAAGAGGTTGGCCTCGGTGAGCTTCTCCGTGTTGACCGCGTAGGTTCCGTCCGCGTTGACCTCGAGCACGATCTGGTCAGACTTGGAGTTTGCCGGCGCGACCGCCGGATTGGGATCCGGCAACTGGACGTCGATCGCCTTGCGCATGCTGGGCAGTGCCGCCATGAAGATGATCAGCAGCACGAGCAGCACGTCGATCATGGGGGTGACGTTGATCTCGTTCGTCAGCCCGCCGCTGCCTCCGGAGGTGAATGCCATCAGTGCGTCCCTCCGGCCGGCTGCCGCGCCTTCGCGTCGCCTTCCACGGTGCTCACGGTGCCCATCTTCTGGTCAGTGATCATCGCCATCATCGCGACCCCATTCTTGGCAGCCATGTCGGTGGCGTCGAGGACCTTGGAGTAATCCAGATCCTTGTCCGCCTTCAGGTACATGATCTTGTCGACCTGGCGCACCGAATAGATGCGCTTGATCTCGCTCGCGATGGCGTCCTTCGAGATGGGACGCTTGTTCAGGTAGTAGTTCCCATCCTTGTCGATGCCGAGCACCTGATCCGTCTCCTCGTCCTCGGGATGGTCCTTCACGTTCTGCCCCACCGGGGGCTGGGCATTGAAGCCCGCGAGGAGCGCCGGTGTCACCACCATGAAGATGATGAGCAATACGAGCATGACGTCGATCATCGGCGTCACGTTCGGCTCCGCCTTCACTCCTCCGCCCGCACTCGTGCTCATGGCCATCGTGCTGCCTCCTGTGCGTGATGACCCTGTTACTGCGCGATCGGAGAGTTGCTACCCGACGACGTGTTGAACTCACGGGTGAAGCGCGACCGGCCGAACTCGCCCGACACGCCCTTGATGAGGTAGTCCACCATCTCCTTGGAGACGTAGGTCATCTCGGCCGTGAGGTTGTCGATCTTGGTCTGGAAGTAGTTGTACATCCAGACCGCCGGGATCGCGACGAGCAGGCCCATGGCCGTCGTGATGAGCGCCTCGGCGATACCGCCGCCGATCGAGGCGAGACCGCCCGAACCCGACGCGGCCATGCTCGTGAAGGCGTTCACGATACCCATCGTGGTGCCGAGCAGGCCGACGAACGGCGCCGTGGCGCCGACGGTCGCCAGCACGGCGAGGCCGCGCTTCAGGTTGGTGATCTCGAGGAGCATGTTGCGCTCGATCGCTCGCTCGGCCGAATTGATGTCCGACACCGTGACCGAGCCGTCCTGGATCAGGGGCTTCACCTCACCGAGCGCGCCGCCGAGCACGAGCGCGACGTGCGACTTCTTGTAGCTCTCCGCCAGCTTGATCGCCTCGGTGAGGTTGTCCTCCTCGAGGAACTGCGAGAACTCGGGCGCGAACTTGCGGGTTTCCTTCTGCGCGGCGCGCAGGCTCCACCACTTGGAGACCATGATCGTCAGCGAGTAGATCGACATGATCGCCATGACGATGACGATGCCCTTGGCGAAGCTGCCCATCTGGTGCCAGAGGCCGAGAAGCGAGACATCCATTGTGCGTTATCTCCGGGAAGGTGTCTTACTTGGTGAGCGCGAAGGTGAACGGCTGCTGGACCATCTGCTTCACCTTCCGCCCGCCGATCTCGGCGGGATAGAAGCGCATGTTGGGCAGCACGTTGCGAACAGCTTGCGTGAAGAGCTCGTGGCTCGACTTCAGGACCTTGAACGTGTTCATCTCGGCGTGACCGGTGGTGTCCACGACGAACTGCGCGAGGACCTCGCCTTCCACGTTGGCCGACTTGAGCATGTCCGGGTACCGCGGCTGCGGCGAGCCCGGTGCGGTGGTGACCTGCTTCTCCACCTGGAACTCGAAGTACGGCTGGTCGGTGTTGACCGGCGCGGTGCCACCCACGACGCCCTTGGACGTTCCACCAGCGACACCCTTGCCCGAGAAGTCAGCCTCGTCGGTGACCTTCTTGTTCAAGTCGATGTCGGGCAGCACATCCGGCACCTTGATGGGAGGGGTGAGCACCTGGAACCCCTTGGGCGGTGGCGGCGCGGCCACGACATCCGGCGGCGGCGGCTTGGGCGTCTCCTTCGGCGGCGGCGGATCGTCCTTCTTCTCGACTTTGACGAACTCCACCTTCTCGGCCTTGGGCTTGTCCAGCTGCTCCTTGGCCTGCAGCGTTCCGTACACGGCCGCCGTGATCAGCACGGCGTGAATCACGCCGCTGAGGATCAGGCCCCCGGTCGTCCGCTGCTTCTTCGGCTTCGACTCGATCAGGTTGTTGAACATGTCCGCGTAGTCCTACCGTTGGCTGAGGGCGGAACACTCACACGACGCAAGGGAAGCTAGTGAGCACCATCACCAACGGAACCGACGGCGGATTAAGATTTCGTGAAGGGAAAATTATGCTCTCATGTCGTGCGTCTCACGGTTGCCGCTCGCGTTACCGTGCGACAACTCCTCCGACTCGACGCTCAGTGGCAAGGTGACCGTGAACGCGCTGCCACGGCCGAGTCGTGACTGGACGCTGATGCGACCGCCGTGCGCCTGGGCGATCCACTGGCTGATGGCAAGGCCGAGACCGAACCCGCCCCGCTCGCTCGCGCGCGACCGTGCCCGATCAGCACGCCAGAAGCGCTCGAACACGTGAGGCACGTCGGCCGCGGAGATTCCGATGCCCGTGTCGCGCACCGTGAAGGCGATCTCCCGACCGACGCGCTGGCTGAGTGAGAGCTCCACCCGTCCGCCACGCGGCGTGTACTTGATGGCGTTGGTGATGAGGTTGAGGAAGAGCTGCCGCAGGCGGCGCACGTCGCCATCAACGGTGCCTGGCTCCAGCACCGACAGCCCGACCTCCAGGCCGGCTTCCTCCCCCAGGATGACCGCCGTCTCGTAGACGTCCCGCACCAGCGGGGCCATCTCCACCGGCTCGCGGTGAAGGTCGAAACGCCCTTCGTCGGCACGAGCCAGCGTGAGGAGACTGTCCACGAGATCCGCCATCCGCGTCGTCTCGTGCAGCGCCTCCTCGAGCGCCTGCATCGCCTCGCCCCCCGCCGCGTTGGGGTGCATCGCCCGCTCGACGTCCGCGCGGAGCACGGTGAGCGGCGTCTTGAGCTCGTGGCTCGCATCCGCCGTGAAGCGTCGCAGCGCCCCGAATGACGTCTCCAGTCGCGCGATCATGGCGTTGAGAGTGATGCCCAGTCGCGAAAGCTCCTCGTTGCCCAGGTCGGACGGAAGCCGCCGGTGCAGCGACCGACCGTCCGTAATCGCCTCCACCTCGTTGATGAGCGTCTCGACGGGTTCGATCGCGCGACCGGCGATGACGTAGGACGCGGCGATGGAGACGAGCACGATGAAGGGGAAGACGACGAGCATCGTCCCCACGAGCAGGCTCGGGCTCAGCTCCACGATCGTCGTCGGCACGCCGGCCACGATGCGCGAGATGTTGGGGAGCAGCACCGGATCGCGGCGCGCGGCGAGCAGCAGCCGGCCACCGAACAGCGAATCGCTCACGGACACGAGCGCCCCCTCGCCGTTGGGCTGGAGGCGAACCGCTGCCTCGTCGATCGCGGCGCGGTCCTCGGCCGGCAGCTGCCGGATGCCGATGGAGCTGTAGATCTGCCGGTCGTCCTTGTCGTAGACGATGAAATAACCCGGGACCCGCTCGAGCAGCGACCGGAGCTCCTCGGTGCCGGACACGCGCAGGTCATTCGGCCCCTCGCCGACACGACGCAGGGTGGTGAGGGTGTCCCCCTGCTCCGTGGCGGCGCGAAGGTAGGACAGGGCACGGTCACCCTGCGCGAGCGCCACGGGGCCCAGCTGCTGGATGCCACGTGCCGAGCGCGCGATGTAGAGCGCAGCGGCAAAGACGATCAGGCTGCCGACGAGGGCAAACGCATAGGCGACCGTCAGTCGCGCGCGGAGCGTCGCCACGTCACTCCTTCAGGACGTAGCCGACGCCCCGCACCGTGGAGATCAGCTTCCGCGCGTGCTTCGCGTCGACCTTCTTGCGAAGGTGATTGATGACCACGTCCACGATGTTCGTGCCGGGGTCGAAGTGATACCCCCACGCGTACTCGGTGATGAGCGTGCGGCTCATGACGCGTCCGGCGTGACGCGCCAGGTACTCGAGCACCGTGTACTCCTTCGGCGTGAGCTCGATGCGCTCCCCGGACCGACGCACCTCGCGCGTCGCCTGGTCGATCTCGAGATCCCCCACGTGGAGCACCGGCGAGGCGAGCGCGCGCGGGCGGCGTGCGAGCGCCTCGACACGCGCAAGGAGCTCCTCGAAGGCGAAGGGCTTGGTGACGTAGTCGTCCGCGCCAGCGCGCAGCGTGGACACCTTCGCATCCACGGCATCCTGCGCGGTGAGCACGAGCACCGGACGCTCGAAGCCGCGCGCGCGCAGCGCCGTCACCTTCGCGTCGACCGCGTCCTGCGCGGTGAGCACGAGCACCGGACGCTCGAAGCCGCGCGCCCGGAAGGCGTGCAGCACGTCGAGGCCCGACTTCCCCGGCAGGCGCATGTCGAGAATGATGA
>DASTGQ010000483.1:0-5422 GCA_035718985.1 Gemmatimonadaceae bacterium | reverse complement strand
CGGCAAGCGGAAGATCATCCTGCCGATCGTCGGACTGGTCGTCCTGCTCGGACTGGGCTGGGGCGTGAAGCAGTGGCTGTACGGCCGCTCGCACGAGTCCACCGACAACGCGCAGGTGGACGGCCACCTCGTGCCCGTGCTCTCCAAGGTCGCCGGCTACGTGACGGCGGTGAACGTGGCGGAGAATGACGAGGTCCGTCAGGACTCGGTGCTCGTGCGCATCGACGAGCGCGACTATCAGCTCAAGCTCGAGCAGGCCGATGCCGACCTCGCCGCGGCCCGTGCGGCTGCGGGCGGCAACGGCGTGACGGGGCAGGCGCAGGCAGCAGTGGCGAACGCCGCGGGGCAGGAAGCGGCGCTCACCGCGAGCGTGGCGGCGGCGCGGGCCAACTACACCAAGGCCGAGCAGGACCTCCGGCGCATGCGGGAGCTGGTGGAGAAGCAGGTCGTGAGCCGCCAGCAGCTCGACGCGGCGCAGGCCGGGTTCGATGCAGCGCGCGCGCAGCTCGCTGCCGCGCAGAACAATGCCGGCGCGGCGGGCGCCGGCGTCGCCAACGCGCAGGCGGGGGTTCGCCTGGCGACCGCGCGCCTCGATGCGGCGCAGGCAGCGCGCGACAATGCGGCGCTCCAGCTCTCCTACACGAAGGTCACGGCACCCGTGTCCGGCGTCGTGTCCCGCAAGCAGGTCGAGGTGGGCCAGCTCGTGCAGGCGGGCCAGCCGCTGCTCACCATCGTGTCGGACACCGGCGTCTGGGTGACGGCGAACTTCAAGGAGACCCAGCTCGCCGACCTCAAGGTCGGCCAGCCGGTGGAGATCGACGTCGACGCCTACGGCGGGTCCACCGCCAAGGGCGTGGTGGAGAGCGTGAGCGCCGCCACCGGTGCCAAGTTCGCGCTGCTGCCGCCGGACAATGCGACCGGCAACTTCACCAAGGTCGTGCAGCGCGTGCCGGTTCGGATCCGCATCACCGAGGGACTCGGCAAGGACCATCCGCTGCGTCCGGGCATGTCCGTCGTCGCGCACGTACGCACGCAATAACGCGCTTCACCCGACTACCGTAGATCGAATGACCTCCACGGCCATCCGGCCCGGCGGCGCGTTCGGTGAGCTGACCGACCGTTCCGGTCCCGCTCCCATCGCGCTCGCCGACGCCGAGGACCGCTACAAGTACAAGTACCTGATCGCCATTGCCGTCACGCTGGCGGCGGTGCTCGAGCTGATCGATACCTCCATCGTCAACGTCGCCATCCCCCACATGATGGGGAATCTCGGCGCGACGCTGGACGAGATCTCCTGGGTGTCCACCGGCTACATCATCGCCAACGTGATCGTCATCCCGCTCTCGAGCTGGCTGTCGGGATTCTTCGGTCGCAAGCGCTACCTCACCGGCTCCATCCTGCTGTTCGTCGCCGCGTCGTTCTTCTGCGGTGCCGCACACACGCTGGGGATGCTAGTGTTCTGGCGCGTGGTGCAGGGACTGGGCGGCGGCGCGCTGCTCTCCACGGCACAGGCCACGCTGTTCGAATCCTTTCCGCCGAAGGAAGTGGGGATCGGCCAGGCGATGTTCGGCGTGGGCGTGATGGTCGGGCCGACCATCGGCCCCACGCTCGGCGGCTACATCGTCGACAACTTCAACTGGCCCTGGATCTTCTACATCAACATCCCGCTCGGCATCATGGCGGCGCTGATGGTGTGGACGTACGTGCACGACGCCGAACACCAGGAGCGCACGGCGACGATCGACGGCACGGGGATCCTGCTGCTCGCGCTGTGCGTCGGCTCGCTGCAGTGGATGCTGGAGCGCGGCGAGCGCTACGACTGGTTCGACTCGCGCTTCGTGACGACGCTGTGCGTGACGACGGTGCTGTCGTTCGTGCTGCTGCTCTGGCGCGAGCTGACGATCCGTGAGCCGGTGATCAACTTCCGGATCCTGCTGAATCGTCAGCTCGCTGCCGGCGTGGCGTTCGCGTCGATGCTTGGCTTCGCGCTCTACGGCAGCGTGTTCGTGCTGCCGGTGTTCCTCCAGAGCCTGCACGGCTGGACGGCGAACCAGACGGGAATGGTGATCCTGCCCGGCGCCATCGCCTCGGCGGTGACGATGGCCGTCGTCGGCCGCAATGCCGCGAAGCTCGACGCGCGCGCCACGGTGACGATCGGGTCGCTGCTGTTCCTGTTCAGCATGTACAAGCTGTCGCTGCTGTCGTACGACGCGGGCGCGCATGACCTCTTCTGGCCGCTCATCGCGCGAGGCGTGGGGCTGGGCCTGATCTTCGTGCCGCTCACCGGCGCCACGATGGCCGAGCTGAAGGACAGCGAGCTGGCCCAGGGGACGGGCATGTTCAACCTCACGCGCCAGCTCGGCGGCTCGCTCGGCATCGCCATCAGTGCCACGCTGCTGTCGCGGTTCACGGCGCAGTCGCGTGCGCTCCTCGCCGAGCACGTGGTGGTGGGCGACGCGGCCTCCACTGCGCGAGTGGAGGGGATTACCCGCGCCCTCATCGCCAAGGGTGCCGATGCCCTGAGCGCGAAGCAGCAGGCGCTGTTCATCCTCGACAGGCAGTTGCAGGCGCAGGCGAGCGTCCTCGCCTTCTCCAGGCTCTACCTGCTGAGCGGTATCGCGCTGGTGGCGGCGCTGCCGTTGATGCTGTTGTTCCGGACGGGAAAATCGCGGGGGCTGGGGGCGGGGGTCCACTGACCACTGTTCACTCCCGAACGACGCAGTTCACAGTTGCAGTTGGGGATGTCGGGAGTGGCACGGCAAAGCTGAAGGTTTCAGCTGTCAGCTGACTGTTTGCCTCGTAGTTCTTCCTTCGGCGAGAGTGGGTAGCAGCAAGGTCACAATGGAACGGTGGGGCGGCACTGCAAACTGCGTTTGCGATGCCGCCCCACTTTGTGTACGCGCCGCATTGATGCCTGGCAACGCCGTTCGCAGTTCCGCCGCACCGTTCCATTCCAGCCGCGGTGAGAGGAGTCATCAGACCGTGAGTGACTACGACAACCACAGTCAGCCGACAGCTGAAACTTTCAGCTTTGCCGTGTCACTCCCGACTCACAACCGTCAACCGAGAACAGAGGAGGGCTCCCTGCTCAGGAATCGGAGGCGTAGACCTCTACTGTCGCCCTCCCGTCCCGTCCGTACTTCACGTACATGAGGATCGGCCGGCAGCAGACGTGGCAGTCCTCCACGTACTCCTGCTCGTCGCCGCTGCCTGGGTCGAGGGCGATCTCGTTCGATTCGCCACAGTAGGGGCAATCGATGTGTACCTCCGTCTCGGCGGTTCCGTCGCCGAGAGGGAAGTCTTCATCGAGGTCCGCAAACGACCAGTCGTCCTTCGGGAAGTCCATGGCGGGAAGGTAGGCGGGGAGCAGCCCTGCGCGAAGTGGACGGCTGTCCTCCCGAAGTGAAACACCGGCGTCCGCGTGCGTGGACACCGAAACAAGGACGAAGCACCCTAAGTATTTGTCAGTCGCGCTCTTGTGATGAGAGTCACTGCTGGTCTGGCGCGTGCCACCGGGACCCGTGAACGCAACCCACCCGGAGGACAGACCATGATACCCCATCGTCCGCGTCATTCACTGCTGCGTGTCGCGGTCGGCGCGCTCGCGCTCACGGCGGCCGGTTGCGCCACCAAGCGGGTGGCGCGCATCGAGCCCGGTGCCGTCACCGACCTCTCGGGTCGGTGGAACGACACCGATTCGCGTCTCGTCGCCAACCAGCTCGTGGAGCAGACGCTCTCGGCCGGCTGGGCGAAGCGCTACACCGACAGCCACGGTGGCGAGCCACCGACGGTCATCGTCGGGACGTTCGCCAACCGCACGCTCGAGCACATCGCCGTCGGCACGTTCACGAAGGATATCGAGAAGGCACTCGTGTCCACCGGCGCCGCTCGCGTGGTGGCGTCGGGCGACGAGCGGAGCGAGCTGCGGGGCGAGCGGAAGGACCAGCAGGAGAATGCCCGCGCCGATACCCGCGCGAGGCAGGGCCAGGAGCTGGGCGCCCGCTACCTGCTCGCCGGCGAGCTGCAGGCCATCGAGGACGTGGAGGGCCGGGAGCGAGTGGTCTTCTATCAGGTGGATGCCTCGCTGATCGACCTCGAGACCAACGCGAAGGTCTGGGTGGGCCAGCACAAGATCAAGAAGTACATCACGCGTTCGGCGTTCGGGCTTTGACCATCAGCGGAGACCTCACCATGACCAGCTCCCGCATTCCCCAGCTCGCGCCGACGCTGTTCATCAGCGCGATCATGATGTCCGGCTGCGCGCAGAAGCACGTTGACGAGTATCCCATCACCATCATGAAGAACGGCGATCGCGTCGCCGAGCCGACGCGCGTCGCCGACGTTGCAGCCATGCAGGCGGCCGCCAGCCAGCAGGCAGGCCGCGACCAGCGCGACTCCATTGCGGCAGTGGCGTACACGGGCTGCACGGGAGACATCTGCGCCGCGCTTGGTCGCGGCGAGATCGCCCTCGGCATGAACGAGGCGCAGGTGCTCGCCGCCACCCGCACCACGGCCCTCGCCTGGTCGGCACGCCGCAGCGGTGGCGTGACCGTCCTCGCTCCGCGCGACGGCGACACCACTCCCCGTGACGCCGTGGCGCCCGTGGCGCTCGTGCAGATCGCCGACGGCGCGGTGGCGAGCGTGACGTACAGCGAGCCGCAGGGCCTCCGCACGGTGAGCACTGCGGCCGACGTGGGCAACGCCAATCGCGCCCGCGCGGCGGCACTCGTGAAGGAAGGTGACGCGCTGGCCGCCGCCGGCGACTTCACCGGCGCCCATGAACGCTTCGACCGCGCGAGCGTGGTGGACCGCGCCGATCCGATGCTCGAGTACAAGATGGCGACGTCGCTCGACAAGCTGCTGCGACCACGCGAGGCGGAGCTGCGGTACATGCTCTTCCTCCATCGCCTGGAGCTCGAGAAGATCGAGGCGGCAGGTGACGCGAACGCGAAGCTGGCGGACGCGATCGCGCAGGCGCGCCAGCGGGTGATCGTGCTCGAGAAGCAGAAGAACTGATCACCACCCACCGAGCGATCCGCCATGCGCGCCCCCACCCGCGCCCGCGTCCGGACAATCATCGGCTGGCTGCTCGTCGGTTCGGCGCCGATGGTGCTCGGCGGCTGCGCCACGTTGCGCTCCACGTTCTCCGGGTATGCCACCGGCAACGACGGCATTGCGCGGCCGCAGCAGCGCCTTCGTGACGCGCTGTCGCGCGGCGACTTCAAGTCGGCCCTCGGATGGCGCGAGGACGACGAGCTGCTGCGGCGGCTCGATGTGGGAATCGCCAGCTACTACGCCGCGCAGTTCGAGCGCAGTGCGGCCGTCCTGGACAGCGCCGCGCTGCTGGCCGACGATCGCATCACCGCGAGCTTGTCCAAGGATGCGCTCGCGCTGGTGACGAGCGACCTTGCCCGCCCATACC
>DASTGQ010000482.1:0-2357 GCA_035718985.1 Gemmatimonadaceae bacterium | reverse complement strand
GCCGATCGCCACGAAGCCACCACGCTGCGCGCGCATCCGCTCCATGTTCACACGCGTGGAGTCGATGAACGCCACCTTGTCCTCATCGCTGAGACGCTGCCACTCGAACGGGATCTTGTCGGCCACCGTGCGGACACCATCCGCCCCGATGAACTCCACGCGATAGTCGCGGCCGCGCACGATCGCGAGGGTGCCGTCGCTCAGCACCGCCCAGTCGTCCACGACTGGCAGCGGATTGATCGTGACCGACACGCGCATGCGGCCATTCTCGTCCTGCGACATCGTGACGTTCTGCTTCGGGATGCGGAAGAACGCCACCGTGTCCAGCTTGCGCGACGTAAGGTCGAAGCGCACGAGTGCCGCGCTGTCGGGGAACTGCGGGGCGGTGGCGTTGCCACTCGCATCGCGCGTGAAGCTGGGACGTCCGAAGCTGCGGTAGATGAGCCGGCCCTGGCTGTCGAAGCCCGGATTGCCGAACGGTCCCCCGACGAGGAACTGCACGTCGTTGGGCCGCGGGGCCGCCATCACGCGCACCACCTTCCCCGCCCCGTCGATGACGAGCATGGAGAGCGACGCAGGATCGATGAACAGGGTGGAGTCGCCGTGCCAGGCGAGCAGCCCGCCCGGCCGCACGCCATAGGCGTTGGCGGTGCTGCTCGTGGAATCGGCGACGACGCCGATGACCTTGAGCGACGAATCCATCAGCACCACGCGCCGGCGCGCCTGGTCGTTCACGAGCACGTTGCCATTGGGCAGCTGCCGCACGGCGGCGATGGAGCCGAGCGAATCGGTGCTCGTCGCCGCGGCCGCGGGGAGCGCACGCACGGGCGCCGCCGCCGACTTCGCCGGCGCCTGCGCAGCGAGGGGGGCGGCGGTGGCGAGCATGAGAAGAAGAGACTTCATGGTGGCACGATGGTTAAATGGTCCAACTGCAACTACGAGTACCGCGTACTGACGTACTTCGTACGGAGACCGACATCCAGGCCCCAGCAATGCAGGGGCCGCCACCATCCACCGGTCACTCGTCCCCTCGGTCCTCCGGTCCCTGTCGACACATTGCTGGGGCCAGCCCGTGGGTCTTGGTACGACGTACGAAGTACGCGGTACTCGCCGTTGCCCTACTGCCGAATGATCACCCGCTGTCCTCCCCCTCCCCCCATCATGAGCGGGATGAATACCCCACCCCCCGTATCCCCCTGTGTCCCGCTGCGGATCCCGGCGAGGTAGCGCTTGTCGAGGTGGCTCGCGACCAGTGGCGGCAGCTTCCGGAGCTGTGCGTCCGTCAGGAGCGCCTTGATGCGCGGCGCGTAGCCGATGAGGAGGTCCACCGTCGCTTCCCGCGCGTGCTTGTACCGGTCGTACGCCCGATCCTGGTCGTAGCGATCCGGCAGCGCCGCCAGCTCCTTCGCCACCCCGCTCCAGATGGAATCGAGCGCGATGGTGTAGGCGCGGTTCATCGTCGCCAGCGAATCGGCCTGCGGACCGGTGAGCTCGAGCGTGTCGCTCTGCCGGAGCAGCTGCGCCATCGGGTTGAGCACGCCACCGCTGCCATACATCGCCTTGATCATCGGCTCGGTGAGCTTCCCTCCTTCGTGCACGCGGCCGCGATCGAGCTGCTGGGTGAGCGTCTGCCGCTCGCGCGACGGGCCGACATCCACGCGGAGCGACATCGTCACCGTCACCGGCTGGCGGAAGGTGTTGAAGCGCACGTCCGTGCTGCCGAAGCGCGGGTTCACCTCATACCTGAAGCGCTGCGCCGCGGGGTCGAAGCCGCGCACGTAGAGCAGCGTCTGGTCGGGGAACGCGGACTGTCCCCAGCCGTGCAGCCCGTTCTGCCCGTGCAGCAGGAGGTCGGCGGCGCCAAGTGGGTTGCTCACGCTGAACGAGAGCGAGGCGCGCTGGGGCAGCCGGAACTTGAGCGGGTTGAGCGAGAGGCTCAGGTTCGCGCTCGACGTCCACGGCCCCGTGCAGCTGTTGCGCTGCGCGAGCTCGCCGAGCTGCGACGACAGGCAGTCACGCGCCGACTTCGAGCCGTTCGTGAGCAGACCTTCCATGGCCGAACGCACGGCGAGGTCCGCCGTCGTCGCGGGATTGAAGACGTAGGCACGGTCGTTGTTGTAGCCGTCCCCGTTCACGTCGCCGGAGATCATCGGCGTGAAGTTGCTGCCGCTGGAGAACCGGCCGAACCAGGTCACGCGCACGGCGTCGAAGAAGTTGTAGCCGAGCAGGTAGGTGATCTGGTGGCGCGAGGTGAAGTCGCCGTTCCCCCATTCCACGGCCAGCGGGTTGCCGGCGGTGCTGCTGAACCCGCGGAACTGCTGCCGGTTGTCGGACAGCACGTAGCTCGCGTTCCAGGT
>DASTGQ010000481.1:0-5072 GCA_035718985.1 Gemmatimonadaceae bacterium | reverse complement strand
GCGTCAGGGGGCGAGGAGCGCCAGGGTGAAGCGTGACCCCTTTCCCACTTCACTCTCTACCGTCAGCGCCGCGCCCATTGCCTCGGCCAATCCGCTCGAGATGGACAAGCCGAGCCCGGTGCCCGCTCGTGGCGCACTGAGCGTACGCCCGAGCTGGGTGAAGGGGGAGAAGATCACGTCCAGCTTGTCCCGGGGGATGCCGACGCCGGTGTCGGTCACCCGCACGAGTACGCGCGAGTCGACGCGCTCGGCCTCGAGGCGCACCCGGCCGCCGCGCGCCGTCGCCTTCGCCGCGTTGGCCAGCAGGTTCACGCAAATCTGGACGATTCGCTCCCGGTCTCCCAGCGCGACGAGATCCGGGTCGCACAAATTGCACACGAAGTCGATCCCGCCAGCGTGCATGAGCGGCTCGACCATTTGCGGCACCGCCTGCAGCACGTCAGCCATCGACACGGGGACGCGCTCCACCTCCAGCTTTCCGGCCTCGATCCGCGCAAAGGAGAGCACATCCTCGATGAGCGATGTGAGGTGCTGCTGGTTGAAGCGCACGCGCTCGAGGTCACCCTGCTGCGCGCGCGTCAGGTCGCCTCGCGCGCCAAGGAGCAGCAGGTCGACGTATCCGGCGATGCCGTTCAACGGGGTGCGCAGCTCGTGGCTCATCGCGGCGAGGAAGTCGCTCTTGGCGCGGTTGGCGTTCTCCGCCGCGTACCGGGCGTGCCGTTCTTCCTCGTAGAGGCGTGCACGTTCGAGCGCGAGCGAGCACTGGTGGGCCAGCAGCTGGAGGAAGTCCTGCTCCTCGGCGCTGAAGTCGCGCCTGTCGCGCCAGTTGATTCCGATGGCGCCGAGCACCCGTTGGCCCACCATGAGCGGGATGCTGGCCATGGCCCCTCCGCCATTCTCGGCCAGCAGCTCGCCGAGGTGCCCGTAGCTGGCGTGCCGCGACTCGACCGAGGGAAAGAACTGCGGGCGTGCGTCGCGTACGGTGTCGGTGAGGGGAAAGGAGGAGTCGAGGGGGAGAGAGCCGAACTCCGTGCGTGCGCGCGTCGAGTAGCCGACCGCGGCGATCACGTCGAGCGCCGTGCCGTCTTCGCTCACGAGCGCCACCGAGCCGCGCTCCCCGCCCACGGCGGGAATGCCCGCATTGATGACGACGTTGGCGACTTCCTCGCGAGTGAGCGTGATCGTCAACGCCGAGGTGGTGCGCTGCAGGGCGGACTGGCGCCGCGCCGAATCCTCCAGCGCACGCTGCATCGCCACCTGTGCGGAGATGTCGGTGATCGACGCAACCCACCCCTCCGGCACCGGGCCGCCCCTGGCAATGCGGCCCAGGTGAAGCAGGGCATCGAACGTGGTTCCGTCGTGGCGCCGGAATCGGACCGAATATCCCCCCTCGGGGGCGACGCCGCGAAGCGTTCCCGCGAGTGCTTCCTCGATCCGGGAACGCTCTTCAGGCGGCCAGTACGCGAACGGCGGGAGCGCGCCGACAAGGTCCTCACGTGACCAGCCGACCATGCGGGCGAACGTCTCATTGACGTAGCTCTGCCGCCCGCTGTCGTCCACGGCAGCGACGCCGATCGGCATGCTGTCGGCGAGCTGGGAGGACGGCATCTGGGGAGACGGGCCCGGAGTCCGGTCAGGCGTCATCGGTGCGGTCCGGGGTTGGGAAGCGCGGACGAGCAATCTAATGCGATGTCGTTCCCCGGCCACTCGGACATGGAGCGGACCTCTGGTACGGATACGAGCACGGTCTCGCGCGTGGGCCTACCTGCCGGATGCGAGTCCTCACCGGCATGCTCGCCGGCTCACTCTTCGCGAGTCCCCGAAACGAAGAGCAGGCACCTGCTTCCGGCGTTCTCCCGATTGTGACCCTCCTTCCCACCTGACATATTCGCGCATCTCCCTTCCCTCACATGCGCTCCCGCCTCGTCGCCGCGTTCGCGCTCCCGTTGGCTCTCGCCTGTCATCGCACCGATCCGGATGAGCTGTCCGGCGTGGGCACGGTGGAGATGGTGGAGGTGGACGTCGCCCCAACGTCGCCGGCGCGAGTCGAGCGGGTGATCCCGCGCGAAGGCGCACAGGTGAGGCAGGGTGAAGTGGTGGCCGAGCTCACCCAGGCCACGATGTCCGCCGACCTCGACGCGCGCCGCGCGCGGCTCGCCGGTGCGGAGGCGGTGCTGCACGACCTGACGATGGGGCGCGCATCGCCCGATCGTGCGCGGGCCGCGGCCGAACTGGCGGGCGCGGAAGCCGAAGTGACGAGGACCGCGGCCGACCTTCGCCGCCTCACGCCCCTCGCCGAAAGCGGGACGGTGAGCCGCCAGCAGCTCGACGCGGCGCGCAATGCCGCCGCGCAGGCGGTGAGCCGTCGCGACGCCGCACGTGCGAACCTGAGGCTCCTCTCACAGGGCGCGCGGCCCGAGGCCATCAGCCAGGCGCAGACCGAGGTGAAGTCCGCGTCGGCAGCGCTGCACGCCATGGAGAGCAGCGCCGCCGAGCTCGTCCTGCGAGCGCCGATCAGCGGCGTGGTGAGCAGTCGCAACGCGGAGCCGGGCGAAGTGCTCGGCGCCGGCCAGCCCGCCGTCACCATCGCCGACGCCAGCCGCCCCTTCGTGCGCGTCTACCTCAACGAGCACGCCTTCTCACGCGTGCGCGTGGGACAGAAGGCCGACGCGCGGCTCGACGCGTATCCCGACACGCCCATTCCGGGCCGCGTCTCGGCGGTGGCCACCCGCGCCGAGTTCACGCCGCGCGTGGCGCTCACGGAGAACGAGCGCGCCGACCTCCTGTTCGCCGTGCGCGTGGAGCTCAGCGACACCACAGGGCGACTCAAGGCGGGTCTGCCCGTGACGGTGCACCTGCTCGGCACTCCGCCATGAGCGACGGCGCGGCGATCCACACGCGAGCGCTGCGCAAGGTGTTCGGTTCGCTCGTCGCCGTGGACTCGCTCGACCTCGACGTGGCGCGCGGGGAGGTGTTCGGGCTGCTCGGCCCCAACGGTTCCGGGAAGACGACGACGATCCGCATGCTCTGCGGCCTCCTGGCGCCGACGTCCGGCGAGGCCGTGGTGGTAGGCCTCGACGTGCGTCGCGAAGCCGAGGCGCTGAGGAGCCGCATCGGTTACATGTCGCAGCGCTTCGGCCTGTACGACGACCTCACGGTCTACGAGAACCTGCGCTTCTACGCCACCGTGTACGGACTCCATGGCGAGGAGCGCCGCGCGCGACTCGAGGCGCTGCTTCGCGATCGCGGCCTGGCGCCACGGCGCGACCAGCTCGCGGGAACGCTCTCCGGCGGCTGGAAGCAGCGCCTCGCGCTCGCCTGCGCCACGGCGCACGAGCCGCCGCTGCTGTTCCTCGACGAGCCCACGGCAGGCGTGGACCCGGCCTCGCGCCGCCGGTTCTGGGAGCTCATCCACGCGCTCGCGCACGCGGGTACCACCGTGCTCGTCACGACGCACTACATGGACGAGGCGGAGCGGTGCGACCGGCTCGCCTTCCTGTCGCGCGGGCGGCTCATCGCCGAGGGCACGCCGGACGAGATCACGACGCACTTCGGCAAGCCGTCGATCGAGGACGTGTTCATCGAGTTGCAGGAGAAGGACGAGGGTCAGGAGGTCGGTACGTGATTCCGCCGCTCCGCGACTCGCGCTTCTGGCCGATGCTCCGCAAGGAGTTCATCCAGATGCGTCGCGACCGGCTCACGCTCGGCATGATGGTGGTGATCCCCGCCGTGCAGCTCATGCTGTTCGGCTACGCCATCCGCACCGAGGTGCGGCACCTCCCCGCCGTGGTGCTCGACCAGTCCAACAGCTCGGAGAGCCGCGCGCTCGTGAGCACGCTGCGCAACACGGGAAACTTCGACGTGGTGGCGTACGTGGCCGACCGCCATGCGCTCGAAGACCACATTCGCCGCGGTGACGCGCGCGCCGCCTTCGTCATCCCGCCCGAGTTCATGCGCGACGTGAAGCGCGGCCGCACCGCGCAGGCGCAGGTGATCGTCGATGCGGCGGATCCGCTGGCGTCGTCCGCCGCCATCGCCGCGGCGTCCCAGGCTGGGCAGTTTCGCGCCCTGCAGATGGCACAGGGCGCATCACCGCGCGCGCTGCCCCTCGACCTGCGCGTGCGGCCGTGGTACAACCCGGCCCTCCGCAGCTCGGCGTACATCGTGCCCGGCATGGTGGGCATCCTGCTCATGATGACGCTCGTGCCCATCGCCAGCATGGCCGTGGTGCGCGAGCGGGAGCGGGGGACGCTCGAGCAGCTCATCGTCACCCCGATCAGCCGGGCGAGCCTCATGCTCGGCAAGCTCGTGCCCTTCGTGCTCGTGGCCTACGTGCAGATGACGGTGGTGCTCCTGCTCGGGAAGCTGCTGTTCGACATCCCGATCCGCGGCAGCCTCGTGCTGCTCTACGTGGTGACGCTCACCTACGTCGTCGCCAACCTCGCGCTCGGGCTGCTCGTGTCGGCCATCGCGCGCACCCAGGTGCAGGCGATGCAGCTCGGGATGTTCTTCATCCTCCCGAACATCCTGCTGTCGGGGTTCATGTTCCCGCGCGAGGCGATGCCGGTGGCGGCGCAATGGATCGGCCTGCTGATCCCGCTCACGTACTACCTGGAGCTCGTGCGCGGGATCCTCCTCAAGGCCAACGGCATCCGCTACGTCTGGCGCGACGTGCTCGTGCTCGCGGTGTTCGGCGCGGTGCTCGTGACCGTGGCTACGCGCCGATTCTCCCGGACCATCGAGTGACTCAGGCGACCTCGATCTTCCATGACACCGTGGAGCCGCACAGGAGGCAGGTGGCATGACCACCGGCCTGCAGCGCCATCTCCGAGACGAACTCGCACTCGGGGCAGAGTGCCGTCACCGTGCGCAGCCCCTCGAGCGGGATACCGCTGTGCATCAGCCGGCGGACCATGTCGTCGGGCGCGGAGGCGCCGAGTGGGCAGAGGCCGCCGGTGCAATGCTCCCCGATCTCGAGGCAGACCACCTCCGAGTCGTGCAGCGGTGCCTGGCCCTCCGTGACCGTCGGAGGGTTGGTGATCAGCACGCGCACGTTCCGGTCGCATGCGCCA
>DASTGQ010000480.1:0-2247 GCA_035718985.1 Gemmatimonadaceae bacterium | reverse complement strand
CTGCCGCCCCTCGCCACAGTTCGACTGCGTCATCGTCCGACTCAGTGGGGCATCGCAGTGGTCGAGTGGTCACGGCGACCGTCGGGAGCTCCGCCGCGGTTCCCGTCAGCGAGAGGGTGACGGAATCGGCAGAGGGAGATGGCAACCGCGCCGGCGAGAAGCCCATTCGACGAGCAGTGATGAACGCGATGGACGACCGTTCTACCGACACGGGAAGGCGGGCGATGCCGGCGCCGTCGGTGCGGCCCGTCGCAAGGCGTGCCGAGTCGGACCAGACGGCGACCTCGGCGCCATAGACGCCGATGCCGCTGGATTCCACTCGCACAACGAGTTGCGCGCCCACCGATGGCGCAATCGACATGAGGCTGAACAAGCCAGCGAAAAGGCGACGCATCGGTCGATGGACGACGCAAACAGAGGTTGCGTCAATTCCGAGCCGCCTCCAATCGCAGAATGGCCCGCGCACCGAAGCACGCGGGCCATTCTACTTACGGACGGGGTGGGATTCGAACCCACGGTACGCTTTCACGTACACACACTTTCCAGGCGTGCGCCTTAAACCACTCGGCCACCCGTCCCACTCACACCTCATTCACCAACAGCAAGCGCGCTGGCGGCGCATCCGCCGAACCAGCGCGCTCTCGTCACGCTGAATGACGATCAGCGGACAGGGTGAGATTCGAACTCACGGTACCGTTGCCGGTACGCCGGTTTTCGAGACCGGTGCTTTCAACCACTCAGCCACCTGTCCGGGAACAGCCGATGAATTTAGCCCACCACCGGAGGTGTGTCAACGAAATCCGCACCTCGCAGCTCGGTGAAGAACTGGCGCAGCAGCGCACTCGATTCGTCCTCCATCACTCCCCCGAGGACGCCCGGACGGTAGTTCAGCCGCGGGTGGCGCAGCAGGTCCTCGACCGAGCCGCTCATCCCGGCCTTGGGATCCCAGGCCCCGAACACCACGCGCTCCACCCGCGCGAGCACCGAGGCGCCGGCGCACATGGCGCAGGGCTCGAGCGTCACGTACAACGCGCAGTCGGTGAGTCGCCAGTGCCCGGTGACGCGGCTCGCCTCGCGCAGTGCGACGATCTCGGCGTGCGCCGTTGGATCCTGGTCGCGGATCGTCCGGTTCGCCGCGCGGGCGATGATCTCGCCGTTCCTCACCACCACTGCGCCCACCGGAACCTCGCCCGCCGCGCCGGCCTCCCTCGCCGCCGCCAGTGCGAACTCCATGAAGGCGCGGTCGGCGCTGGTTCCCCGGGGATCGAGCCCGTTGCCGTCGCGGGCGATCGTCACACTCCCGCCGGCGCGCCCGCTTCCGCCTTCTCGAACGTCAGCGTGCCCCCCGTTCCCACGGTCGCGAGGATGTGGTCGCCTTCCTGGAACCTGCCTTCGAGCAGTTGCAGCGCGAGCGGGTTCTGGATGAGCCGCTGAATCGCCCGCTTGAGCGGGCGTGCTCCGAAGGCAGCGTCGTACCCTTCCTCGGCGACGAGCCGCTTGGCTTCCGGCGTGAGCTCGAGGGTCATCTTCCGCTCGCCGAGCAGCTTCTCGAATCGCGCGAGTTGCAGCTCCACGATGTGCTCGATCTGTTCCGTGCCCAGCGGCCGGAAGATGATGATGTCGTCCACGCGGTTGAGGAACTCGGGCTTGAAGTGCGAGCGCATCGCCTGGGTCACCTGGGTCTCGACGAGGGCCCAGTCGGCATCGGCATGCTCGAGGATGTAGGTGCTCCCGATGTTCGACGTCATGATGATGACGGTGTTCCGGAAGTCCACCGTGCGCCCCTGCGAATCGGTGAGCCGGCCGTCATCCAGGATCTGGAGCAGGATGTTGAACACATCCGGATGCGCCTTCTCGATCTCGTCGAACAGGATCACCGAATACGGGCGCCGACGTACGGCCTCCGTGAGTTGGCCGCCCTCCTCGTAGCCCACATATCCGGGCGGCGCGCCAATCAGCCGCGCGACCGCGTGCTTCTCCATGTACTCGGACATGTCGATGCGCACCATCGCCTGTTCGTCGTCGAACAGGAACTCGGCGAGGGCGCGCGCCGTCTCCGTCTTCCCGACGCCGGTGGGACCGAGGAAGATGAACGAGCCAATCGGTCGATTGGGATCCTGCAGCCCGGCGCGGGAGCGACGCACGGCGTTCGCCACCGCCTGCACTGCCTCGTCCTGACCGACGACACGCTGCGCCAGTTCCTGATCCAGCTTGGTCAACCGTTCGCGCTCGCCCTCCAGCATGCGC
>DASTGQ010000479.1:0-6480 GCA_035718985.1 Gemmatimonadaceae bacterium | reverse complement strand
CGCTCACTTTGGTTCGTCTCCGTAGCAGCAGGTGGCCGGAATGCTTAGATTCCGCGACCGACCTCGTTTCCTTTCGATCGTGGAGTACAGCTATGCCAGGTTTTGGAGTTTGGGCAGCTCGATGGTGGATGCCCGTGCTGTTCGTCGTCGTCGCAGGGCACATCACCAATGTCTGCGTCACGCTCTTCCTCCATCGCTCCCAGACGCATCGCGGTGTCCGGCTTCACGCCATCGCCGCGACGCCGATGCGCATCTGGCTCTGGCTCACCACGGCGATCGTCACCAAGGAATGGGTCGCCTGCCACCGCAAGCACCACGCGTTCGCTGACCGCGAAGGGGATCCGCATAGCCCGGTCGTCGAGGGGCTGCGCGAGATCCTGCTCAAGGGCGCGTTCTACTATCGCAAGGCCGTGCGCCAGCCCGGCATGCTCGAGAAGTACGGCAAGGGCACGCCGACCGACTGGCTCGAGCGGCACCTGCTCACGCCACTGAACTGGCTCGGCATCCTGCTGATGCTCGGCATCGACATCTGGCTGTTCGGCTTCTTCGTCGGACCGCTCGTGTGGGGCGTGCAGATGATCTGGATCCCGCTCTGGGCCGCCGGCGTCATCAACGGCATTGGCCACGCGCTCGGCTACCGCAACTTCCAGGTGAAGGACGAGAGCCGCAACATCTCCCCGATCGCGATCTGGCTCGGCGGCGAGGAGCTGCACAACAACCACCACGCCGACCCCAAGAGCGCCAAGTTCAAGGCGCGCTGGTTCGAGTTCGACATCGGCTGGATCTACATCCGCGCCCTCAAGCTGCTTGGCCTCGCCAAGATCGAGTATGCCCGCAACTACGGCTCGGCGGCGAAACGGAAGGACGAGCTGGCGGTCGAAGCGGCGTAACCGCAGAGCTGTTCTTCAGCTCGACGGTTCATCGGTTCACGGAAGGCACGCCGGACTCTTTCCGGTGTGCCTTTTCGCTTGCCCTGAACCGATCAAAGGGTGAACCGACAAATAGGTCCTCAGCTGTGTAGATTCTGACAGACATTCCATCCGTCAGAAGAGAGGTCCCCATGCCCGCCACCATTACCTGCGCGCGCTGTGGCCAGACGCGCGCCGGCTTCGAGCGTCCCCCCTTCCCCGGCGCCATCGGCGCCCGGGTCGTCGATGAGATCTGCCAGGACTGCTGGGGTCAATGGCTCCGCCAGCAGACCATGCTCATCAACCACTACGGGCTCAACGTGATGGACCCGCAGGCACGCAGCTTCCTCACCAAGAACATGGAAGCGTTCCTGTTCAAGAAGGGAGGGGAGGAAGAGGTGGACACGTCCAAGCAGGGCACCATCTCATGGTGACCACCGCGCGTCACCGCTCGCGCCGCGCCCTCACCGCCGGTGCTGCTGCGCTCGTTGCCCTCGGGATGCTCGGCGCCTGTGCCACCGCGCGTGGCTCCATGGCCTCGCCCCGCGCCACCGGTACTGCCGCCGACCAGGCCTGGGCCGACTCCGTGCTCGCCACGCTCTCGCTGCGCGACAAGGCGGCGCAGATGGTGTGGCCCTGGCTGCTCGGCGACTACACGCCGAACGACGATCCCGCGTTCGAGCGCATCGCTGGCCTCGTCCGGGACCAGCACCTCGGAGGACTCATCATCTCCGTCGGGTCGCCCACGGAGATTGCCGCCAAGCTGAACGCACTTCAGCGCGTGAGCCGCCTGCCGTTGCTCGTCGGCGCCGACCTCGAGACCGGTGCCGCCTTCCGCGCTCGCGGCGGTTTCTTCCTCCCCAACGGGATCGACCTTGGCGGCGCCACCGCCTTCCCGTACGAGATGGGCATCGGCGCCACGCGCGACTCCGCGCTCGCCTACCAGATGGGCCGCGTCACGGCCCTCGAAGGCCGCGCCCTCGGCATCCAGATGGCGTTCGCGCCCGTAGTGGACGTCAACAACAATCCCAAGAATCCCGTCATCTCCATCCGGTCCTTCGGCGAGAACTCGCGCCTCGTTTCCATGCTCTCCGCCGCCTTCGTGCGCGGCGTGGAGGAGAACGGCATGCTCGCCACGGCGAAGCACTTTCCCGGACATGGTGACACCGAGCAGAACTCGCATCTCGAGCTGGCGCGCGTGAACGCGTCTCGCGCCGAGATCGATACCGTGGAGCTCCCGCCCTTCCGCGCCGCGATCAATGCGGGCGTGAGCGGTGTCATGACCTTCCACGGCTACATCCCCGCCCTCGACACCACCAACACCGCCGCGACGCTCAACCCGCGCATCATGACGGGCCTGCTGCGTGACAGCCTCGGCTTCAAAGGTATCGTCGTCACCGATGCCCTCGACATGAACGGCGTGCTTGGCGGCATGACAATGGCCGAGGTGGCCCAGCGAGCCGTGCTCGCCGGCGCGGACGTGCTGCTCATGCCGACCGATAACGTCGGCACCATCGACGCCGTCGTGGACGGCGTGCGCACCGGTCGCTTTCCGGAATCGCGCATCGACGCGTCCGTCCGCCGGCTCCTCGCCGCCAAGCATCGCATGGGACTCGACCGCGATCGCTTCGTCGATATCCAGGCCATGCGGTCCATCGTCGGTGACAGTGCGAACCAGGCCGTGGCCCGCCTCGCCGCCGAACGGGCGATCACGCTCGTCAAGGATTCCCTCGGCATCGTGCCGCTCGGTCGCCTGCCGAAGACGGCGCGCGTCGTCAGCCTCACCATCGCCCCCAAGGTGGACCTCGGCGCCGGCGTGACGTTCAACGCCGAGCTCACGCGCGTCTTTCCCTCGCTCCGCGCGCTGACCCTGTCGCCCGAGTCGCTCTATGGATCCTCTGGCGCCGGCGCCGGCGCGGCCGTCACTGGTGGCACCTACGTGGCCAGCCCGCAGCCCGCGCTCTTCCCCGCGTCCATCGAGAATGCGCTTCGTGCCGCACAGGGAGCCGAGGTGGTGATTGTGTCGTCGTACTTCGGCGCCAGCTCGTCGACGGCATCGCTCGCGGCGCCCACCGGCATGGCGGATCTCATCACCGGCCTCCAGAAGGCGGGTGCGCACGTCATCCTGGCCACGTTCAGCAACCCCTACATCGCCACCGAGTTGCCGCCCACTGAGGCGTATCTCATCTCGTGGGGCAGCCTTCCCGTCTCCCAGCGCGCCGCGGCGCGCGCCGTGCTCGGCCTCGCGCCGATCACCGGCCAGCTTCCGATCAGCATTCCGTCAGTCGCGCCCTACGGCGCTGGCCTCCGACGCGACGCATTGTCCGCATCGACCCCCTGAGACTGTCAAGAGTGCGATCCGCGCAGCAGTCTGCGCGGATCGCACTCTTGACATTGGTGTCTTTCTGTTACTAATTCGCGCCGGTCATGCGCGAACGTCCTCTTCTCCCCGCCAAGCCCGCCATGCGCCGGGCCACCGTGGCGGTGGACGTCGTGACGCTCTCGCCGCGGGATGACGCACTGGCCGTGTTGCTCGTGCCTGCACCGTCCGGAGCCCGCGAGCGCTGGGGACTGCCGTGGGACGGTCCGCGCACCGGCGAAGCGATCGACGTGGCGGGGAGCCGCATCGCTCGTGCCCTTCTCGGCAACACGCCGACCCTGGTGGAGCAGGTCGGTGCAGTGAGCGAAGGTCATCACCCCGCTGGTGTCGACATCTCCCTCGGGGTGCTGGCGCTCTCCCCGCGCGATGCCGCGGCGCCCGCAGCCGGCTCCGCCGCCGCCTGGTTTCCCCTCGACGCACTGCCGGCACTGGCGCCGCGCCATCGCGCCATCATGGACCTCGCGTCAATCGCCGTCCGCCTGCGGATGGAGCAGGCGCCGATCGCGTTTCACCTGCTCCCCGCCACCTTCACCCTGGGTGAGCTGCAGGGGATCTACGAACTCCTGCTCGGGCGGCGACTGCACAAGGCCAGTTTCCGGCGCGCGCTCCATGCCAGTCGGCTCGTGCAGCCTACCGATGTCTGGCGGAGCGAGGGTCGCGGCCGGCCGGCGCAGCTGTTCCGGTTCGCCCCGAAGAAGCGCCGGGGCCCGCAGCGCGGCGTGCGGTTCGAATTTCCCTGACCGCGAACATCCAGCCTCTACCTTTGGCACATTAGTCGCAATATGCTTCTAACGTCCACTTTCGGGGCGACCATGCTCGACTATCTGGACGGTCTCTGCGCCGCACTCCTGGCGCGGAATGGAACGGAGATCCGGCGGCTCCTGCGACACCCGCTCGCGCGTGCCCTGCCGCGTGGCGTCCGCGAGGAGGCTCACGCCATCGCTCGCGCCGGTACGGACACGTTTCGCGCCCCCGTGAAGACGCTCCACTTCTACCACCAGACCGTCCACCTGCTTGGCGCCCGGCCCGTCGAGGCGACCGCGGAACAGCCGCTCACCTCCGGTCGCTCCCCCGAGGAAGCCGACGCGGCGCCGCAGATCGAGATGCCACTGCCCCCGACTCGCCGCGCCGCCGGCGGCTGATCCTCGTTACTCGCCGCGCCGCATGGTGCGGCTAGTCCGCGCGAGGCGCCATCGCCGCGCGCCGGCGCAGCACTCGCCGAGCGATGGCCGCGTTGTCCCGCGCGATGCGGAACAGCTGCTCCACGACTTCGTTCTCGTCGTCACCTTCCAGCTCCTCCACCACCAGGGGGAGCGCTTCGCCCACGCGCGCCAGCGTCCGCTGCTCGATCACCACTCGGCCACGTCGCCGTTCGGTCGCCACCGCGGCTCGATCGCTCACCAGCAGCTCCACGCGTACGTATCCGCCTCCCGGCATTGGCCGCGTGTACAGCGCCTCACTCGCGCGTGTCGTGCGCTCGCCCTCTCCGGCGTCGCGCGGTTCCTGCTCCAGCATCCCGCCCTCCGGCGTTCCCGCGTTTCCGTGCCCGTGGCACGCCGGCGTCCCTCGCCGGTGTTTCGAGCGCGTCCTCCAGCAGCTGCATCGCCCGGGTGAGTGCCCGGGCCGTCGGACGCGTCGCGAGGGCGCGTCCCCAGATATCTCCTGTCCGCGCAATTCGTGCCGGCATCGTACGGGTCGTGAACGCACTCATCCGCAACCGGCCCGTGAGTTCACTCGGATCCACCGGCGCCGATACGGTAGCGCCCGCCCGCGCCCGCACGCTGTAGGCGCTCGCGGCGCTCTTCCCGCGTGCGTTCTGCATGGCGTCCACGTAGATGCTCCCCACCGGCCGCCCGTGGATCGACCGCTCCACCGTCGCCAGTTCCGGGCGGAGGCGCACGGCTACACCGGCGATCATGCTCGCCAGCCGCACCGACGTGTCGTACGAGGTCCGCGCCGGCAGCGGCAACACCACGTGCATCCCCGTCGATCCAGAGGTCTTCACGGCAGCGGTGAGGCCGCACTCGTCCACGATCCGCAGGATGTCCCGCGCCAGGCTCACCACGGTCGGGAAGTCCACGTCGTCGCCCGGATCAAGGTCGATCAGGCAGCGGTCCGGCGAGTCGATGTCGCTCACGCGTGACAGCCACGGGTGCACCTCGATCGCGCCCAGCTGCACGGTGTACAGCAGCGTTGCCAGGTCGCCGCCGATGATCCGCATGCGCTTGCCCTTCTCTTCCGTGTCGAGCGCCTGGACGCGCACCACCGCGGGCACGTGCGGTCCGGCGTCCTGCTGGAAGAACATCTCGCCCGCGACTCCCTCGGGATAGCGCTTGAGCACCAGCGGGCGCCCTTCCAGCTGCGGGAGCAGCACTGGCGCCACGTGCACGTAATAGCGCATCAATGCGCCCTTCGTCACGCCCGCGTCGGGGAAGTACACCTTGCCCAGGCTCGAGACGTGAAGCTGCACGCCGCGACCGAGCACCACGTCGCCGTCCCCGCCGTCCCGCTCGATCGCCTCGAGCTGCGCTTCCACCGCCGAATCGGCCGTCGACGACCGCTTCGCGGTCGTGCGTCTCCTCTTCGGTGCGGACTTCCGCGCCGTCGTGCGGCTGGACCTACGCGGCGTCATTCTTCAGCTCTCCCGTGCCCCAGCGCTGCAGGCTCACTCCCTCGATCGTCACGTCCCGGGCCGACTTGTCGTCCCGCGTGCCGAGGTAGATCGGCTGGCGCAGCAGGTGGTCCGACGTCCACTCGGCAAACTTCACCTCGACGACGATCTTCGGCGCCACCCAGTGCGCTGGCTCGTTCGTCTTCGGCGGCTTGGCGAACGGCGACGTGCGACGCTCCAGACGCTCCAGCTTCGCGTACATCTCCGCCAGCCCCTCCCGCGTGAAGCCGCCGCCCGTGTGCCCGACGTACACGAACTCGCCAGCGCCGTCATAAGCCCCGAGCAGCAGCGCGCCGAACCAGGGGCGCGTGCGCCGCGGCTCGGTGTAGCCGCCCACCACGAACTCGGCGCGATACTGGAGCTTGAGCTTGAGCCAGTCGCCCGACCGCGCGCCGGGGTGATACCGCGCGTCGGTGCGCTTGGCGATGATCCCTTCCCAGCCGGCGCGCCGAGCCCGCGCGAGCATGGTCGCGCCTCGATCGCTCGTCTCGCTCGGCCGTACCGTCTTGTCGTCGGGGTCC
>DASTGQ010000478.1:0-5325 GCA_035718985.1 Gemmatimonadaceae bacterium | reverse complement strand
GAACCGTTCGCGCGCCGAATTCGACGCTTCATCGGGCGCAACCGTGGACGACGCGAGCACGCGTGCGACCGCTGGCCGCACGAACACGTCGCCCGACATCACGACGCGAATGGCGTCCACGAGGTCGCGCTCCGCCGCGTTCTTCGCCAGGTAGCCGCGTGCGCCGGCACGTAGCAGCGGCAGGAGCTGCTCTTCCTCCGTGTGCATCGTGAGGATGAGGATGCGCACCGGATTGTGCCGGTCAACCAGCTCCCGCGTCGCGGAAAGGCCGTCGCCGCCGGGCATGTCGAGGTCCATCACGAGCACGTCCGGCTGGAGGCGCGTCACGAGCTGTACGGCTTCGTGACCGTTCGCGGCTTCGCCGACCACCACGATCTCCGGGGCCAGCCGCTGGAGCATGGACTTGAGCGCCGAACGAACGAGGACGTGGTCGTCGGCGAGCACCACGGTAATGCGATCGCCCGAGACCGGTGCCCCACGCCGGGCGTACGGTCGTGCCGCCAGGGCCGCACCCGCTTCGGCGAGCGTGGTCGTCGGTATCGTCGTTTCACTGCCTGGAGTGCGCGTCACGCTGAACATGCTGCCCTCCGTCATATCCGCGTCTGCTCCGGAGATTAGCGCTGCGTCGCGCGGCCTCCCATCGGGAGAATTGCCGGTCGTGTGTCGGTGAACTGCCTACGTCATGCCGCCCGCCACTGTTTCGTCCCCGTGTCCTCTTCCACCTGATACTAGCACCCGCCGTTAAGGGCCATCGTGCGTCCGCCCTTCCCGATGGAGCCACCGAATGTCAGCGACCGCTGCGCCTTCTCCCTCGCGCATGCCCTTATTGTACACCGGCCGGGTGACCGAGATGTTCCCCAACGAACGACAAGGCGGCAATCACAGCACGGAAACGGAAGATGGCGATCCGCTCGCCGAGCGCATTGCCGCCGCGGAAGCCGCCGAGATCGCCGCCAGGGCGTCGAGCAAGGCGAAGACGGACCTGCTGGCGATGATGGGACACGAGCTGCGCACGCCGCTCAACGCCATCTCCGGATATGTGCAGCTCCTCACCCTGGGAGTCTATGGCGTGGTCACTCCTGACCAGCATGGCATCCTCATGCGCGTGGACCGCGCGCAGCGCCACCTGCTGCGCCTCGTCACCGACCTCACGGACGTCCTGCGCCTCGAGAGCGGACGCCTCGCCATCAACGTCACCGACGTGCGCCTCGGCGACCTCGCGCCCGACCTCGAGAGCATGATCGGCCCGCAGGCGCGCGCGCGCTCCATCTCCTTCATCCTCAGCAGTGACGAGGACTGCGCGGTGCGGGCGGACCGCGAGCGGCTGCTCCAGATCCTCATCAACCTGCTCTCCAACGCCATCAAGTACACGCCGTCCGGCGGCACCATCCAGCTCGACTACCCGTCACGCGCCCGCGGCGACGACAATCCGCGCATCGCGTACGTCCGCGTCCGCGATACGGGGCCCGGAATCCCGCTCGACCGGCAGTCCGCCATCTTCGAGCCGTTCGTCCAGCTCGAGTCACCCGTGTCAGGGCGTCCGGAGGGCGTGGGACTCGGCCTCGCCATCAGCCGCGACCTGGCGCGCGCCATGGACGGCGAGCTTCGCGTTCGATCCGAGCCCGGCGCCGGTTGCTCCTTCACCCTCTCGCTGCCGCTCGCTCAGCCTGCCAGCTACGTGACGTGACCGTGACGCGCTGGACTACTGGCGAGCGTAAGCACCGGTAGTAGCTTCCGGATAGCCGGCCTGACGTCGCACCACGCTGCCCCGAAGACGGCGCAGCGAACGCGAGCGTGGGGCGCCTCGCCGAGCACGCGGGGGCTTGTGCCGGTATGACAAAGCGATCGACGGGCGTCCCACCTGGCCCGGGCTCCTACGAGCCGATGAGCGCGACACCGCATGTCGAGGTCACGAGCGATCCGGACGCGGACCACCTCCTCGCGGGGATCCTCGACCTCGCCACCGACGCCATCGTGACGGTGGACGAGCAGCATCGCATCGTCCACTTCAACCGGGGCGCCAGTACGATCTTCGGCTACACCGCCGAGGAAGTCAGCGGCGCGCCGCTGAGCATGCTCATTCCCGAGCAGCTGCGCGACCTCCATGTGCACCACATGCTGCAATTCGCCCAGTCGGCGGATGTCAGCCGCCGCACCAGCGCGCATCAACAGATCTACGGGCGCCGCCGGAACGGCGAGGAGTTTCCCGTCGAGGCGTCCATCTCCAAGCTGCGCGTGGGCCGACGGGTGCTGTTCACGGCATGGATGCAGGATGTCACAGAGCGCCGTCGCGCCGAGGAAGCGCAGGAGTTCCTCTCCTCGGTGGGCGTGGCGTTGAGCGCCTCGCTCGAGTACCAGGAGACGCTCGCACAGGCTACGCGGCTCGCCGTCCCCATCCTTGGCGACACGTGCATCGTGGACATCTATCACGAGGATGGCACGCGCGAGGTCACGGTGGCCGACGCCGACCCCGCGGCGGAAGACCTCGCGCGCGTCATGCGCACACGCTACCCGCCGCTGTTCGAGTCGCCTGCCTTCGCCGAGGCGCGTCGCGCGCGGCAGCCCACCTTCCTACCCGACCTGGACGAGGCGAGCATCTCGGAGATGGCGGTGGACGAGGAACACCGCCGCATGATCGCGCGGATCGGCTGGCGGTCGGCCATGTTCGTGCCACTGTACGCGCGGGAGCACGCCCTCGGCGTCATCACCTGCTTCTCGCGTACCCGTCGCCCGGACAGGCAGGATTTCGCCCTCGCCATAGAGCTCGCGCGCCGCGCCGCGCTCGCCATCGACAACGCGCTGCTCTACGACCGCGCGCGGCAGGCGACGCAGGCCCGCGACGAGGTGCTCGGCATCGTCTCGCACGACCTGCGCAACCCGATCGCCACCATCACCATGTGCGCCGGCGCGCTGCTCGACCCGGTGCCAGCGCCGCCGGAGGGCGTGCGCACGATGGCCGAGGCCATCCGGCACTCGGCCGCCTGGGCGGAGGGGATCATTAGCGACCTCCTCGACGTGACGACGCTGGAAGCGGGTCGCCTCTCGCTGCACCGTGCGCCCGTGCCCGCCGCCCAGCTCCTCGAGACTGCGCGCGAGCAGTTCCTCCCGCTCGCCACCGAGGGTGCGCACGTGTTCAAGGTCGTTGCCGACGACGAGCTGCCGATGGTGGACGTGGATGCGATGCGCGTGCAGCAGGCGCTCCTCAACCTGCTCGGCAACGCGGCCAAGTTCACGCCAGCCGGTGGCCACGTCACGCTTTTCGCACATGCGGACGAGGAGCATGGCGTCGTGGAGTTCAGCGTCGCCGACACCGGCATCGGCATCTCCGAGGCGGACCTGCCCAACATCTTCGACCGCTTCTGGCAGGTGCATCGCACGCGGCGCGGCGGTGCGGGGCTCGGGCTCGCCATCGCCAGGGGGATCGTGGAGTCGCACGGCGGCTCCATGCGCGTGGAGAGCGAGCCCGGGGTGGGGTCTACCTTCTCGTTCACCCTCCCCGTCGCGACGAACGCTCAGGGTGCGTGACGCATCCCCTCGTGACCGGCCGCGTGATGCGCGCCGCGCTGGTACGCGAGGAACTCGTGCACCGCGCGCACCGCGGCACTGTCCGTCGTCCGGATCCGGACCTCGGCTCCGCGCGGACGGTCGATCGGCTCGTAGGTGATGCTCGCGCGCCGCGCCGCCATCACCGCGGTGCCCGGCACCTGCCCGGCGTGCACGGCGAACGGCTTGCTGAACTCCCCCGCGCGGAAGTCGCTCGCGATCGTCCGCATGTGCTCACGGATCGTCGCGACTCCCGTGCTGTCGCCGGCGTCGTCGCGCTCGAGGATGATCCGGCCGCCGTCCGGCAGGTCCTCGAACACGTGCGCCGACGTGTATTGATCGACGCCCATCACACGGTCCCCGCGCTGCTGCGTGGCGGCAAAGCTCGTGTCGGGGGCGCCGGCACGCGTCGACTCCCTTGACTGCTGCGCCTTGCAGCCGGCGAGCACCGCGCTCATTGCTCCGAGTCGCAGCCATGTGGCAAGGGAACTGAATCTCATCGGTCGCCTCGCTGCGAAGGTTCCAGTGTCGCGTCGCCGGGCGCCGCCAGCGCTGCGGTTCCTCGTCTAACAGGCATCCCGTCATCCTCCCATTCGCCGTCGAGGCGCCGTGCGTCCGTCATCCTTCAGGACCTGCAGGATGGTGTTCACCGTATTCCAGCTCCGCGTCGTCGCCACGGTGCCGAACAGCCTGTCGAGCTGCCCCAGGCATCCGATCGTCTTCATGTGCCGGCGGTAGTCGCCGACCACCAACCGGTTGGACATGGAGGTCACGCGCACCAGCCACTCGCGGTCCGCCGGGATCACGAGCGGCAACACCGGCCGCGTGCGCGGCACGCTGGCCAGGAAGCTCACGAACCGGATGAGTCCCGTATCCGGTGACGGCTGCCGGAACGAACCGCTGGCGTCGAGGCGGAGCAGCTCCCGGCCCTCACAGAAGATGAATTGCGTCGCCTCGGTGAGTTGCGTGCGCAGCGCGGCACGAAGCCGCGCTCGTCTCCCCGGCTTGCGCACCACCAGCGTGCCCGCCGCGCCGACGTTGACGGCATCGAAGTCAGCGAGCGCCTCGGCGAGCAGCGTCGGCCGAAGGCGCCGGTGACCGCCGACGTTGACACCTCGGAGCAGGACGATGAGCGCCATGCGCCGCCTCCGAAGGTACGGTCACAGGGTTGCCATCCACGGCCGGCGCGATGCCGTCACGCCATCCCGTGCCGGATGGCTCGCGCCACCCGATCCGCGAACAGGTCCACTTCGTCCAGGGTGGTATAGATGCTCGGGGTGATGCGCAGCCCCTGGAACTCGTCGGTCACCATCGGGGTGGTGACGATGCGATGCTGGTCGAGCAGCCAGGCGCCGAGCTAGCCCATGTCCATCCCGTCGATTGCCAGGCCGCCGATCGCGCCGCTCTCGTTCGGGCCGATCCGCGTGATCATCCGCGCCCGGTCGCTCGAGTCGAGCACCTGCTTCGCCCAGCGGTCGCGGAGGTAGCGCAGGCGCGCGATCTTCCGCTCGGCGCCGATCGAGCGGTGGAAGGCGATCGCGACGGCGATGGCGTTGTGGTTCGCCGCCGGATGCGTCCCGATCTCCTCGTACTTGCGGATGTTGTCCTCCTGCTCGACCGCGCCCGCCATCAGCGGCCAGAGCGACTTCACCTTGTCGCGCCTGACGTAGAGAAAGCCGGTGCCGATCGGCGCCTGCATCCACTTGTGGAGGCTCGTCCCGTAATAGTCGCACCCCAGCTCGTCGCGCGTGAAGGGGAAGTGCGCGAACGCGTGCGCGCCGT
>DASTGQ010000477.1:0-2865 GCA_035718985.1 Gemmatimonadaceae bacterium | reverse complement strand
GGCGCATCGGGATGAAGAACGATTCCCACTCCGTGAGCGGCCGATCGGCGGGGCGACCGAGCGCGACGTCGATGCCGAGCTGGATGGGCCGGTCGCCGCTCGTGAGGCGCACGCTCTCGCCACGATAGGTGAGCGCCGTCGTCACCGTGTCCGTCGCGCGCTTGAGCGCGCCGCCGAGCACGCGGTCGATCGCGTCGCGAAGACGCGTGGAGCAGTTGTCGCGGAAGTAGTCGTAGCGGTAGTACTTGTTCTCCTCCAGCGCATTCCACTGGACGAAGTCGCGAAGGGCGGCCGCCTGCGCGCGGGTGAGGTCGAGGCGCTGGAGCGTGATCGTGCGTCCGAGCTCGTGATAGGCGGCGATCATCCGGTACGCATCCTCGCCGGCCATCCAGTACTTCGTGTCGCCCGAGAGGAAGCGCTGCAGGAAGTCGGGCTGGTCGAAGTCGAACAGCCCCCAGTTGTAGGCGACGTCGGTCCCCGCGCGGCCGTCGTGAACCCAGAGCGCATTGTGCCCGAAGCGCTCCCATACCTGTTCGCCGGGCCCGAAGGTGACCACGGTGACCGAGAGGTCATCCGCGGTGCTGTCGGGAACGGTGGCGGCGCTGTCGGCCGATGGCGGCGGAGCCACCTGCAGGGGAACGAAGTGGGGCGTGGGTGCCTGGGGCGGCGTAACGGTGCGCGGCACCTCTCGGCGCATCGGTACCTCGCGCGCGCGACGGTGCTGCGCGGACGCCGGAAGGGTGACGACGCACGCGAGCGCGAGCGCGAGGAGCGGCGCTCTCACAGGCGGATCTCTTTCCCCTCGTCAGCCGATCGGTAGATCGCTTCGACGATGCGGTGCAGCGCGACCTGGTCGGAGGGCGGCTCGTACTCCGCTTCCCCGGTGAGCACGGCCACGAAGTGCGCGAGCTCCGCACGATAGGACTGGAGGAAGGCGCTCTCGCGTGCCGTCGCCCCGCGCGGCGAGACGTCGGTGGGGCGCCCGTGCAGCTCCTTTACCACGCGCAGCGGCGCGAGCCGCGCACTGCCGCGGGTGGACAGCGTCTCGAACCACCAGCGCTCCTCTTCACCGACGTAGCTGCCCACGACGTCGAAGTTGAACGACGTGCCTCCCGTGCAGTTCAGCTGCACGAGCATCGCATCCTCGACCGCGTTCTTGCCCGACCCGCGATCCATGTGCGCCACCACCCGCTCGGCTTCCGGATAGTCGGCGAGCCAGAGTGCGAGGTCGAGCAGCGGGATGCCGTAGTCGAAGAAGGCGCCACCGCCCGACTCGGCGCGCCGCAGGCGCCAGCCCTGCTCGGCGCGACGGAAGTGATAGGCGCCGGAGCGAATGCCGCTGAGCTTCCCCAGCTCACCGCCACGCAGGAATGCGGCGAGCGCCTGGACGTCGCTGCGAAACCGGAGGTTGTTGGCGACGAGCACCTTCCGTGACGCCCGTGACGCCGAGGCGATGATGCGCTCGACGCCGCGCGCGGTGAGCGCGAGCGGTCGCTCGCACAGGACGTCGACGCCGCCGGCGATGGCGCTCAACACGTGGGGCTCATGCAGGTGGTTCGGCGTGGCGATCACGACGGCAGCCAGCTCGTCCGACTCGAGCAGGTCCTCGATGTCGTTGTACGCGTCCTCGATGCCGAAACGATCGGCGAGGGCCCGCGCCTTGGCGCGATCGTTGTCACAGACGGCGACGAGCTTCACGCCGCGCATCTTCGAGAGCACGGGGAGGTGCGTGAGCTGCGCGATCGCTCCCGCCCCTACGACCCCGATGCGCACCGGTTCCGTCATCGCTCGCTGTCTCCGTCGTGCCGAAAGTGTGGACGACTACTCCAGCGTACCGACCGTGGTGCCGGGGTAGTACGTGCCGAGTATCGTCCGGAAATCCTGGCCGGCGCGGGCTCGCCCGATGGCGCCGGTCTGGCACATGCCGATGCCGTGACCGTTGCCGCCGCCTTGCAGGGTGAGCCTCCGCACCTCGCCGCCGCGAACGTCCGCGTCGACGGAAAAATAGGTGCTGTACAGCATCTCGCCACTCGGCAGGCGCAGGCCGGCGCGGATCTGGTTGCCCCGCAACGACCAGCGTCCATGGTCGCTGTCCACCGTGAGCGTGGCGACGCGGCCGGCGGGCGTCACCGCCGTCACGCGGATGTCGCGCACCCGGGAGAGTCCGGCCGCGCCGCCCGGCAGCGCACGCACGTAGCGCGACAACGAGGCGCGCAGCTGCTCGGCGGTATAGCTGCGGGTCCACCGGAATTTCGGCGCCCAATCGCAGTAGTAGCGATCGGTGCCCGGAATGCGATCGCTCACGCGCCGGAGGTACGGCTCGGAGTCCACGTTCCAGGAGTCTTCCGGTGCCGCGGTGGACCCGCCGCAGTTGGCATGGTACGGCGCATTCACCACGCGTCCGTCGTACTGCAGCACGAGGCCAGCCGTCTCTTCCACTGCCCGGTTGCCGGTGCTCGTCTCCGCGTTCGCCCCGCCATAGACCTGATCCTGCACGGTGGCCACCACGTCGTACGGCCGCGCCGGACCGGCGAGGCGCGTGTACGCGTAGCTGCGTGCGGCCACCGCCTGGGCTTCCACCGCCGCGAGGTCGCCCGCGTCGTTCGTGCCGATCTCGAGGGGCACCACGCCGCGCACGTAGTCGTCCATGCGCAGGCGATTCACCACCATGAGCTCGGACCCCGACACGCGAATGCGCAGCTCGCCGCGATATCGCCGTTGATTGAAGCGCACGGTGCCATCGGGGTCCGTGCTTCGCGCGATGATGGTCGTGTCGCGGAGCGACACCGGGCTGGAATCCACGCGACGCGCGCTCACGCGCCCTCCGTCACGCTCGAGGAGCCAGCGTTCGCCCGGCTGCGTCAC